>NC_007484.1:1602500-1882500 GCF_000012805.1 Nitrosococcus oceani ATCC 19707
TATCGAGGGTTTGCGTAGGTTTTTTACCTTCTGTGGTATAAACGATTTTTAGGGCTTTTTCGCCTATTTTTTTCTTGATAATGGGGTGGTAATCGGGATTTTTAAGTAAGGGTTTAAAAACCATATATTCGTCCGGGTCCACGATTCCTTGCACCACACTCTCTCCGAGTCCCCAGGCGGCATTGATTAGCACCGCATCAGGAAATCCGGTTTCCGTGTCAATGGAGAACATCACCCCGGCGCCGGCCTTATCCGAGCGGACCATTCTTTGGATACCCGCTGAAAGCGCTACTTTCAGATGATCGAATCCGTGATTCTCGCGATAAATAATGGCCCGATCGGTAAACAGGGAAGCAAAACAACGCCGGCAGGCATCGAGCAGATTTTCTTCTCCGCTGATATTGAGAAAGCTTTCCTGCTGACCAGCGAAGCTTGCCTCCGGAAGATCTTCGGCCGTGGCGCTGCTGCGCACCGCTACATCAAGGTTTTGACGCCCGATGTGATCGGCTAGCTGATGATAGGCTTGCGTAATAGCTTGCGCCAGGGGAGCAGGGAAGTCGGCCTCGTAGAACCACCCTCGTATGGTTTTGCCGACCTTCGATAATTCTTGCCGATCCTTCCTGAGTTCTTCTAGCTGGTGGGCGATTTTCTTATTAAGATGATTGCTCTCTAGGAACTCCCAATAAGCCTGAGCCGTGGTAGCAAAACCCTCGGGTACCCGGATGCCCGTTGCCCGCAGTTGTTGGATCATCTCCCCCAAGGAGGCGTTTTTGCCTCCCACTACAGGGACATCATGGGAACCCAGGTTTTCCAGCCACCTGACGTACTGTTTGGCCATTGCTTTCTCCTGACAGATTATGCGGCTACCCTACTTTATTAACGCGCCTATGGAGGGGCTGCTAAAGTTATTTCAATTATCCCTATTCTATAAATTGTAATCCATATACTTTCTGTTGTTATTTGCTGTGCTGGGGTAAAGCTTCGTGGAAGATTGGGGTTAGCGGCCAGTGCAGGCTAGTAACCTTTCTTAACTTTAATGATAGCTAGCTGCAAAAATATTGTGATCCTGCAATTCCCCCGTCCACTCAATTGGTTCGGATTAGTAGGGCTTCTATAATGTTTCAGCCGACTATCTTCACCATATGATGGAACTAGGTAGGGAGGATGCTCAAAAGCGGGATGATGAAATTCACCCATTCTTCACAGGGGATAAATAAGCCTCTTTGCTTTCACGTCTATCCATTCCGTTCTCGCCGAAAGCAGGAGATCTTCCTTTTAGGCAGATTGTTGATAGCACAATAGGCGTCCTTTACTTCTTATAAAGTGTGAGTTTCAACTATAAAATTGGGTTTTAGCATGACCAGTCTTTAATCTCCGAAGACGCTCCCTTCATGACTAAGAACACTATCAATAAAATAAGAGCAATAATAAATAAAATCCAAATAACTTCTAAAAGGTGATCCAAGCCAGCCCCATGAAGTGCAGTACGACTGCTAGCAGTGCGAGAGATAGAAAAGAGTTAGCTTTACTCCTAATTTTTAATTTTCCAATGGTCTCTTAACATTTAAAAAGCTGCCCTTTGTTAAGCTAGTTTTCAATCTTTAAGTTGTCAAGAGTAAAAACTTTAGATGTTTTTTATTTTGAATAAAAAGCCGCCTGGAATTTTCCTGCAAGTATCGTGATCGTGTTTCTGTTTTAGAAACACGATCGCGTTTTTCCTACTTAATTGTATGTCCGGTCACACCGATTTTATGCCGGTAGGATAACTCGCCTCCATACCACCCTGTCACCAGTAAAATAGCCGCGGTGAGCGCGGAAAGAGATAAGCCCCAGGGGAGGATTGGGGTAGTCATTTCGGTTAAACGCATTAGCCAATTAGCCAGCGCCAACAGCAATACGGTCGCATTACCGAGAAAATGAATCCAAGCAGCTTTGTGCGCCCGAATCTTTGGGATAGTAAGAAAATCAGTTAGGCCAAAAACAGCGGCCAGTGCTCCAGTAATAAAACCGCCGCCGATTAACCAAAGCGAGGCTCTGGCCCAGAAAAAATCGGCTGTTGCAAGGTAGGCTATATCGGTTAATAAAGCGCCAACTAGAAAGGCTATGGGGAATGGAATCAACATCGGGTGAATGGGGTGTCCCGCAATGGATGCGGTGCTCTTGACTCCGTTATTTTGAGATATGTTGGAATTTGCCATACGTATTTCCTCCCTATCATTATCCATTAATCTGTATAAATAATGTATTTATTAGTAAGTATAGTTTTCTTTATTTTCCTTGCAACAATCCCATTAAGCTAAGGGGCCGCTTCTCGGATCGCGGCAGGATCAGTTTTTATGTTTATCCTAGAGAAGTAGCGTTCGCTAAAAAAGGCCGGCACACTTCTGCGAGCTGGCTAGGAGCAGTCCATACCAACGTGTGCTGTACCTCTGGAATGACAACTTTTTTACCGCCGGGTAGAAGGTGGACAATTTCATCTACCCATTCCGAGTGGCATATAGGATCATCGCTTCCTCGTACCACTAGAACAGGTATTTTAATCTGAGCGAGAATATCTTCCGGACGATGGCGGATAGAGTACTGAAAAGTACGTGCTAGTCGGTAAATACCGCATGCACGATAATCTTGCCGGGCAATTTCTCCCATTGGTTTGGGGTTGGAATTTTGCTGCCAGCGCACGAATTGCCAGAACCAGCTCCGTTCTGAGGGGGACGTGGTGGGTCCTTGCAAAATAGCGCAAGCTATTAGCTCAGGGTGGCGCGCCATGCATTCGATGATAATTTGACAGCCAAAGGAGTTTCCGAGCAGTGCTACTTGCGGTAGCCCGGTGGCTTCTATCCAAGCTGCGAGCGCATCTCCTAATTGCTGGACATTCAACACCCGCTTTGGTTTGGCGCTGAGGCCAAAGCCGGGGAGATCAGGCGCATAAACGGGATGCTCATGGGCGAGCTCAGCGGCAATGGGGAGCAGGTAGGTGCTAGAAAGTCCGAGGCCGTGGACCAATACTACGGGTAGAACATTATCTGGGGCCTGCTCTGTGTTGACCCGGGCATGAATGAACAGATTGTCGACCTCAACCCAGCGGGTTATAAATATCTTTTTTAGCTGCTCCAGACGACTTTTTACCGCCTCTTCCTCTGTTTGCGATTTAGATTGGCGCATACTCCTCCTTGCACTAGGCTTTGAAGTGTGGCGTGTCATTTATCTTTAGGGAAATTTAGCCAATTCTTATAAGAAATAAACTCATTTTTATTTTAATTCTGGAGAAACAGGCTATACCTAAAAAATATTTTCTAGAAAAGAAAGTTTTTCTGCACACGCTTTCTGAGAAGGCTGGAAGGGGTTGTAGCAAGTTACTCCCCCTCGTCCAGAGTAGTATAAATATAGTTATTCTAGAGAAGAGAGGTTATGGACCTATGTTTGTTCGATTCTAGAAGGAGTTTCCATAGATAAACGGCAATTTACATGGAAAGAGATGGTGCAACAACCTATTAGCAAAATTAACGATGATACCTTCATCCGGGTAAGGGTTATCCTTATGAATGGAATCGAAGTAGAGGCCGTCCGGTTCCAGCATCCTTGTGCAAGAATGAATAAAATACTTCAGATGCCATTGGCAAAAATCAAGCGTGTTGAGCAACATCAGTAAATTGCTATTAACTGGCTTATTTCCCCTGATTATTTTTCTTTAGAAACTATCATTGGTTATAAGCAGGCGGCTATTGGGGTAACGGGAGCGGTGGCTCAGAATGAACCTGATCCTTCTAAGGAAAATATGCCAGTGGATTGAACAGCTAATTTTGGAATAGGCAGGAGTGTAAATCGATGTGGCGTTTTTCTGGAATGCTCGAAGAATTAGAGCAGTGATGTTGGCATGATATTGCTGGCATTTCTTGCTACCCCTTTCGGGATGGAGTAGGCAGAGAAAAAAGGTGCTTCGACTATGTGCTAATTTTATTATTGCCTGCAATCAATGAGAGTTAACAGCGTAGGGGAAAAGATTGATGAAAGCAGTGGATCTTCCAGTAAATTTTTTTACATACCGCGTATTAATTGTGTTAGGCATTACTGCCGTAGCAATTATTTTCTTATTCTTTGCTGGGTATTTTGCCCATCTATTACTGCTGGTATTTGCAGGTATATTATTAGCCGTATTTTTGCGCGGTACTGCCGGATGGTTGAGTGACCGGGTGCCTCTATCCATGGGTTGGGCGCTTACTTTAGTGGTATTTTTATTATTTTATTGTATGGTCATAGGCGCCTTATTATTAGGCCCGACAATCGCGAATAATTTTAATGATCTTGCTCAAATTATCCCGCAAGCAGTGGAGCAGCTCCGGGAATTCGTAAAAAGGCATGAGGCTGCTGATGGGTTACTAGATCGTTTTCTCCAGCAAGATAAATCGGTTTTTCTCACGCAAGAAATGTTTACTCGAATAGCAGGAGTTTTCTCTAGCCTGTTAGGACTGGCAGCTAGTTTTCTGATTATTTTTGCTAATGGCCTTTATTTTAGCGTAGAGCCTAACGTTTATATAAGAGGTGTCATATATTTGTTTCCTAAGCGCAAGCAAGCACGGTTTAGAGCGGTTCTAAGTGAATTGGGGCATGTGTTGCGTTGGTGGCTGGTGGGAAGGATTGCTTCGATGGCGGTGGTAGGTGTTTTGACCTGGGGGGGGTTGCTGTGGCTGGGTATTCCTTCGGCGGCCGCCTTAGCATTTTTAGCGGCGGTTTTATCATTTATTCCTAATATAGGGCCTTTAGTGTCGGTGGTGCCCGCCGTGCTAGTAGGCTGGATGCAAGGGCCAATGAGCGCATTGTACGTAATACTGCTCTATACTATTATTCAAACTTTAGAAAGCTACCTGATTACTCCCTTAATTCAGCGACGGGCTATTATGCTTCCACCCGCTCTCATTCTGACGGTACAGTTAGCCATGGGAATGGCGTTTGGTGTATTTGGCGTATTGTTAGCTACGCCTTTTGCCGTGGTGATATTGGTATTGGTGCAGATGCTCTATGTGGAAGATGTCTTGGAGAATCCAGTCGATCTTCCTTGAAGGAAAGTCTGCTAAGCTTTTTTAATTAAAGCGGGGGATTAGGATCGCCAATGCACGGCGTAGCGGTTGTCCGCCTGGGCTAAAAATTCGTAGAGTTGGTTGAGAGAAAGCGGAGAGGGAAGTGGATGACGGCCGTGAATTTTGTGTAAGTCTTTATGATAGCGCGCAAAGGTGGAAAAATCACTCGGATAGGATTTTGTGTCAACGCCGATAAACCCATTTACTCCACGCGCCTGCTTAAGCAGGGCTTGCCAGCGTTCGATAGGGGGGAGTCCAATGCTTTCTACCCCATGGGCAAATAACATCATATGGATGTTATCATAAGGTGCTCTACTGTTGAGATAGTTCTCAAGGCGCTGGGCCGAAGGCTCCATATTGAATACCATCCAAAAGGGTACGGCGCCAAGTCGCAGGGTCCACCACGGCTCCATGAGGATAAAGGATTCTATTAGGAGCCGGTTTGATAGTATGCCCCGCTGACCATACCACCATTGATAGAGATCGGCCACCAGCGGACTCACTTGCTCCGGCTGGCTGAACACAATACGTTTAACATGATGTCCTTGCCGTTTGGCAAAGGCTTTGATATCTTCGCCAAGGAGCGGTTCAAACCCCCATTCTGCTTCAGGGCTTTCCCCATCCGGGGTAGGTGGTTCCCAATGCCGTACGGAGGAGCCCATGCGCTCAAGGAAGTGGTTTACCCGTGGCCCGCCCTGCAGGTATTCCTCTTCACTAACTCCGCCCACTGCTCCATGCTGAAACACATACCGTTCGCCCACTTGGGTGGTGGGCCAGGTGCGTTGGCAATCAACCACAAAGAGGGTGCCGCCGGGGGCTAGGTGATCCTTCAAAAAGCGCTCATAGCTGGGTCCCAGGCAGCGGCGCTTAACCCGAAAATAGGTGATGTACTGAACCATGAGGCGATCTTGGCTGGGGTCATGCATATGATGCAGTTGGAGCTCAGGATTAGCCTCTAAAAGCGCTTGTCCTGCTTTCCGTCCGAGTTTTAATGCTTGCTTCGGATCGTCAGGATCAGTACTTTGGCGCACAGGAATAAGGTAGGTTTGGGGCAGCCAGGGTATCTGTAAGGCGGCGCATAGATGGATGAGCGCACCATTAGAAGAGCCTATCATCATCGCTGGATACTGCCGTCTGGGATATTGGTTAACCATCCAATGGGCAACTGCTTCGGCGCTGACTTGAGGCATTTTTTCTGGTGCGACCGCCTCAAAAGATCCACCCAGTGCAAAAATTTTTTTTCGAGCTGTGGAGGGTAGCCAGTTCACCATTTGGGTGAGGGGCTCAAGCAGTCTCGACTGACCAAGTGCTGGAAAATCTTTGCCATTTAAAAAACGGCTAAGCGCCCGCAGCATTGCAGAGGCAGAATCGAAATTGGCTAAATAAGGAGGGGGAGCACCGCGCATAAGGTTTATAGCTAGTTTTTTTCAGAGTAATCTTCATAGCCTAGTAAAAGAGTAGCATAATACAAGGTAGAGACCGCATAAGGATGAAGAGGCGTGAGATAATCCCTGAAACTATGTTAAAAATGGCCATCCAATTCCCCCATGGTAGAAGGTAGATTCTTTGTGGCGATTTTTGACGTTCTCCCTGCCCTCAAGAAGGGGAGTATCAAGTAGGTGATTGAGGTGAGGGTGTAAAGAAATAAAAGAGCACTGGAACTGCAAACGCTCTGGCTCTGTGTGGCCGCCGTCTATTTTGCGGGCAGTGTCAGTGATGCACTATTAGCCGCGCTGAAGCAGTCTATAGCGCAACCATATTACTTTACCTCCCTTTTCCTATACAAAGGGCCTTTAGGCGTGAATTCAAGTAAAGGTAAGGTTTTATAGTTTAGGGGGTATTTTTTCCCATTCGGTTTGTCAGCCAAAGGCGTAAAAGGGGGCTGGCTTCCTGGGAGAGAGTTTTTGATATTGATGGAAAGAAACCGGCAACGAAGCCAGCAGTAAAAGCGAAAGCAATAGCGGGGATAGGAGTCGTTTTTTTATAGGGTTTCGAAGGTAAGCGTGCAGCTCCCATTTGTGCTGCGGCTAGTAAACGCAGGCGTGCCTGGCTTATCCTTTCTTCAGGAGTGATATTAGAATTTTTTATAGCCGCCATGATTAAAATCCAAAATTATCGCCGGAGTTTTAAATTTCCAAAGAAGATTAACAGCAGACCGAATAAAATAGCTATCGCCCCGGTAATGAGTACAGCAATAGGCATTGAAAATACGGTATCTAATGCCAAACCGATGGATACCAATATTAAAACCAATGCTATGATAAGAAAAAATACCCCTGCCAGGTAAAAACCTAGTGCGGCGAGGAAAGAAAAAAGATTTATTTTCGATTGCTGCAGTTCTGCTTTGATCAGTTCGATCGCAGCTAGAAAAACTTCGACAAAGGCAGTCACGATTTATTTTTGAGAGAACAGTTTACCTGCAATTAATCCAGCTACAAAGGCAACACCCAAGCTAGCCAGTGGGTGCCGTTCAATTTCGCTATAGGTGGATGTGACCGCCCGTTCGCCCCCTTCGCGGGCCGACAAATAGGCTCGGTTTAATTTCTCAAGCATTTCGTCTAGTTCCTGCTCGGCCTTGGTTTTGGTAGTTCGGGCTGTGCTCTGACCCAAGTTTTTTACTGCTGAAACTACGCTTCCCATATCTTTACGTAGTTGGCTAAGTTCATCCTTTAATTCATCCACTTCTTTTTTTGGAGAGTTATCCGCCATTTGAGAATTGCCTCTATACTCTATTGAAAGTTAGAAAAATAATATTCAATACCACAATAGTAAAACGTTTTCTATTGGAAGAATAGCATATAAATAAAAAATCACCACTTTTTTTATTGTCCTGAAAACGAAGGTACTCGCCAGAGTCAAATCTATTACTGGCGCGCTGTTTGCAAGTTTATTTAATTGGAATAAAACTTGCCTTTTGGGGACACTTCACTATGTTTATTCTGGAACTGCCATGCAAAGTATCCGTGAGATGGATTGTTTAAGGATAATGGATATGAAATCTTTACATAACGATAATGTAGAATCTACACCAACCACAAAGACGCTAGAACCAGGCTCGCCCAATTCGCGCCTATTTCTCATTCTTAATCCGGTCGCGGGCAGTTGCAGCGCCGAGCGGGTCAGGTTTACTCTGAAGCAATACTGCGAGCAGCATGATGTAGGCTACGAAATTTATGAGACCACCGGCAAAGAGCACTTGCCCAGTATTGTGCGCCAGGCACGGGAGGAAGACTATAGCGTCATCGTTGCAGCGGGCGGTGATGGCACCGCTTCGATGGTGGCCGGTGAGTTAATCCACAGCCCGATTCCTCTGGGTATTATCCCAGTGGGCACGGCCAATTTACTAGCCCGTGAGTTGGCCATCCCGTTAGATCTGGAGTCCGCCTGTCAACTCGTGGTTACCGGGGGTGCCATAAGAAAGATTGATGCCATGCGGGTGGGCCGTCAGGTTTTGATTTCTCATATTAGCCTGGGTTCTTATTCGCGCATTGCGGAGAGAACCAGCGTGGAGGCTAAACGGCGTTTTCGCCAACTCGCCTATATCTGGAATGGGATAGCCGAATTTATCGGCACTCGGGTATGGCGTTTTGACCTCGTTGTGGACGGTCAGCGGCAGCGCATTAAAGCCGCTTTTATTATGATCGCTAACGTAGGCGCCATGGGAGCGGCTACCCTGCGCTGGGGTGAAGAGGTCAAGCCTGATGACGGGAAAGTAGATATTTGTATTGTCCGAACCCGGGGCCTTCTCCATTACTCGTCTTTTTTGTGGCATGCCTTGAGAGGACGGCATAAGGAATCTCCCCATACGGACTATTTATGGGCCGAAAAAAATATAAAGGTAACGGCAAAAAAGAATTTGCCGGTGCGGGGCGATGGGGAAATTATTGGTCGCTCCAGCGTGGAGATAGAGATTATCCCAAGGGCCGTTCCCATCATCGTCCCCGCTCCCGTGCCTGATGAGATAGCCTCCTGAAATTACATAAAACTTAAAGGTGAATGTGGCGGTCGCGCCCCGCTCCTAGGGCTGCCCAGGCGGCCCCCATCAAGGCCGCCCCGAAGGGCACGCCGGCCCATTGCCAACTCCCCAAGTATTCGGGAATGAGTCCTAATATCAGCGGACCCAAGGCCGCCAGCACATAGCCTATTCCTTGGACCATGCCGGAAAGATCTCCGGCAATCTCGGCATTGGGCGCGCGTAATACGATTAGCACTAGGGCAATACTGAATGCCCCGCCCATCCCCAGGCCAATTAAGGTGATCCAGAACCATGCCCAGAGCATGGACCCATAAAGCACGCCAGCTAGCCCTGTGGCGGTGAGGGCGAGCATCACCATGATCGCGGCCCGCTGATCCCGTCCCCAGGTGGCGAGAGAAGGCCCGATCAGGGCAGTAAGGGTCTGGACCATAATCGAGGCCGAGAGCAGAAAGCCGGCCTGCAATGGCGGAATCCCTCGGCTTTGTAAAATGGTTGGCAGCCAGCTAAAGGTCATATAGGCGGTTGAGGACTGGAGTCCCATGTAGAGGGTGACTTGCCATGCTAAGGGGTGGCGCCAGAGTCCACGGTGTTGCGCGGTGTCTGTTCGCTGCTTATTATTTTCACGAGCCAGGGGAAACCACAGCAGCGCCGCAGCCAGGGCGGGCAATCCCCAAGCGCTTAATGCCCCTTCCCAGCTTTGCCCCGACCATTGAGCGAGGGGGACGGTCAGGCCCGCAGCCAGTGCCCCCCCAAGGCACAGGGCCATGGTGTAAAGGCCCGTCATAGGACCGGCATGGCGAGGGAAATCCCGTTTTACGATTCCTGGGAGCAGGCTCCCGGCGATACCGATGGCGCACCCAGCCATTAGGGTGCCGGCAAACAGGCCATAAAGCCCGCCCATTCCCCTCAGTCCAGTGCCGGCGGCCAAGAGGAGCAAAGCCCCTGCCAGCAGGCGTTCAATGCCCCAGCGCCGTCCCCAGCGGGCCGCGGGAGGCGCCAATAATCCCAGGCAGAGCACGGGCAAGGTCGTGAGCAAACTGGCGCCCCAGGCACCCAGGCCCGTTTCGGAACGCACCTCCGGCAGTACCGGTCCAAGGCTGGTAAGGGCTGGACGCAGGTTAATTCCAACCAGAAAAATCGCGCTAATTAGCCAGGGGATAGAGTAGACGTTTACCCACGTTTTTGGCGTTTTTTTCAATAATCGAAATGGAAACATCTGGGTTTGGTTTTTTGTCCTCTTTAAACCTCTTCAGCCACAAGATTGCCTGGAGATCTCCGCTGAGCTAGAAATTTGATCAATAGAATTCAGGCTTTGAAGGTAGAAAGTAACTTTAACTCAGCGTTACTTTATACCAAACTTCCTAATGAAAGCCTCGACGGTGACGCCGAAGCGAGCCAGTAACCCACCACGAATAAGGAGTTTAGCGATGAAAAAAATTGATGGTTTTATGGTGGCTTTGTTAGCAGGGGGAGCAGGGCTGATGCTAAGTGCTACGGATAGTGTTCTAGCCGCGGAAAGCAGCGGTTCAGGGCAGGATAATCAAGGGCTCCAGGCGAAGCTTTATGTCACCCTGGAGGAGCCGGATGCGTTGGGAATCGTGGATCCAAAGTCCAAGAAAGGGCTAGGGACGGTTGCTGTCGGTGGGAAGCCCCATGATGTGATTTGCGCCCCGGATGGGGCGACGGCCTATGTCACCAATCCAGAAACCCACAACCTGAGCGTCGTGGATACAGCAACGGATAAAGTCAAAAAAACCGTGGAATTTGGCCAGGGAACGACCCCCTGGCATGTGGAAATATCCCCGGATGGTTCTCAGGTCTTTGCCGCCCTCCAGGATCAATCAGCGGTGGCGATTATTGCTACCGCTGATAATCATTTAGCGACCAAAGTTTCGGTGACAAGCGGTCCCTGGGGGGTGGCTGCCCCTAAAAACGGACCTTGGGCGGTGGCCGCCCCAAGGAATGATGTCGTTTACGTCACGCTCAATGGGAGCATTACCAAAGGCACGGCGAATGCAGCCCGCAGTGAAGATATTGCTGTGTTTGATCCAACGGCGGCTGTACCTACCGTGAAATATGTGACCCTGGCGGCGGACACGGCCAATGGACCCCACGGGATCGTATCAGCGCCGGATGGATCGGCGGTTTATGTCGCCGCCGAGGCAAGTCATGAAGTATGGAAAATCCAGGTGGACGGCAACCAGGCAAAGCGGGTAGTCGAAATCCCTGATCCTAATCCTGCTGGAACGCCTCTTAACCCAGGCTTCCCCACGGATCTGGGCATCAGCCCCGACGGTAATACGCTCATTGCCGTTAACCACGACCTTGACTCCATAACGGTAATTAATCTGAAAACCCATAAAATCATCGAGACGGTCAGCACGGGTGAAGGCAGCGCGCCCTGGGGAGCGTTGATTTCGCCGGATGGACAGACGGCTTATATCTCCACCAACGGCGCGGACAGCCTTGCCTTTTTTTCCATGAAGGAACTCACCGATGGGACGGAAGGGGCCCGCAAGCATACCATCGCGGATTTGCCCACTTCAGATGGCCTCGCGTGGTGTAATTTGGCCCAATAGGGTAGGAAAATAAATGCTTTGCCTCTACGCTAGCTAGAATCGGATGGGGCGGTACACTGGGCAAATAACCTCCTTGCCAGCAGGTTCGGGGATTGAACTTGCTCAACATGCTTGTGGGTATTTTCAGGCACTAGTACACGTGTAATAGTGGCCTCTGATGGCTGGTTCCATAGAAAATATACCTATAGATTTTTTTGGTACCATAAAAAATTATTGTTGTGGCACTTTCTTGAGTCCAACAAACAATAGTATCTTATGCCCAACACAGCAGTAAACGTGGGATGCCAGCTTTTTCAAGGGCATCCCATGTTCGTGTTACAGCTTCATTATTGTACCTATATGCCTCTCCTTTACCCCCGGGTTTTACCCCGGGGTTTTTTTTGCTAGTAGCTATCCCAAACCCCGCTAAAAGTAGTTACCAGCGCCAATCTACCATGAAGACATTGGTTTCCCCTTCCACCTTGCCGTTGCGGTTGGAGGCAAATACCAGCTTTTTGCCATCGTGGGAGAACATGGGAAAGCCATCGAAATCAGGATGATGAGTGATCTGCTCGATTTCCCGGGTATCCACGTTAATCAGGAACAGATCAAAGTTGCGGCCTTTGGGATTGTGCATGTTGGAGGAGAAGATGATGTGCTTGCCATCCGGATGCCAATAGGGGCCGAAGTTGGCGGCGCCATTGTCGGTGAGCTGGATAGGTTTGCGTTCCTCTAGGTTCATGATGAAAATTTCCAGTTGGCTAGGACGGATGAGTCCTTGTTTGAGCAAGCTTTGATAATCGGCCAGGGCTTTACCTTCGGGACGGGAGGCGCGCCAGACGATCCATTGACCATCCCGGGAGAAAAAGGCCCCGCCATCGTAGCCGGGTTGATCAGTGAGCTGTTCCACCTCGCTGCCGTCCGGGTTCATCATGAACAGTTCCAGATCCCCCGTGCGGGCTGACGTAAAGATAATTTTGTCCCCCTTGGGAGAGTAAACTCCCTCGGCATCGTAGCCAGGGGTGTCGGTCAGGCGCACCCGATTGCCGCCTTCCGGATCAGCCCGGAAAATGTCATAGCCCTCGTACAAGGGCCAGACGTAGCCTTGGGAGTAGTCAGGTTTGGGGGGACACTGGTCGCCCGCCAGATGAGTAGAGGCATAGATAATGGCCTGGTCGTCCGGGGCAATAAATGAGCAGGTGGTCACCCCTTTGCCAGAGGAGACCTGGCGGACATTCTTGCCATCCGCATCCATACGGAAGATAGCGTCGCACTTCAAATCGTCACGGGTAGACTGAAAAATCAGCTCCTTGCCGTCAAAAGAAAAATAAGCTTCGGCGTTCTGGCCGCCAAAGGTAAGTTGACGGAGATGGGTCAGGTGCTTTTCGCCGGGATAGCGAAGCTCCTCCGTCGGGGAAGCGGGACTGTTAGTGGGTTCTGCCGCGATAGCCCCAGCAGCGCCCGCGCAGAGCGTCGCCACTAGGAGCCAACTGGAAGCGACAGTATTGATGTCTCGCATGAATTTACCTCCAAGAGTCATCGCGCGACCACCTGAGTCGTCACCGTCCGGGACTGCTGATCGCGCAGAAATTCGATGGTTAAGGAATCGCCCGCTTTGAGGGCGCGTAGGACGCCGGCGAAGTCCGCCAGGGTGTCAATAGTCTTATCATTGAGCCGTATAATAATATCATCTTTTTGCAGCCCCGCCGCCTCCGCGGGTGTATCGGGCGTAACCCCGGAGATCCGCACGCCTGTGCCGGTCCAGCCAAAATCCGGTATCGTGCCCAAGCCGACGCGACGGCCCTGACGGGATGAATCCTGAGCCTCTTCTCCCGGGGCTACTGATTGGCCGTGTAAAGGGTCAGGGCGGGAGGCTAGATACGCTACCGCCTCTTTTAGCACGGCAGCGATTTTGGTCAAGCCCGCAGAATCAATCTTATCAGGGGTGTCCGTGGGGCGATGGAAATCACCATGGGGTCCCGTGAAAAGCTGCACGGCGGGAATACCGGCGTTGAGGAAAGACGTTTGATCACTGGAGCCGATATCCTGGGCCACGGTTTGAATAGGGACGCCAGTGACAAAGCCCGCTCCCCGAAAAATATGCGCCCACTCCCGGGCTGAATCAGCGGCAAGCACCATGAGTTCGCCGTCATGAAGACGGCCCACCGCATCCAGGTTGATCATGGCCATGGTGGTTTTTGCAGGCGAGTCGCCCAAGCGCTGGACATAGTGGACCGAGCCCAGCTTGCCGGCTTCTTCCCCAGTAAAGGCGACCCACGCTACCGTGCGCTCGGGTTGCCATTGGGGTCCCAAAATCCGGGCTAGCTCCAGCATGACGGCAATGCCGCTGGCGTTATCGTCGGCTCCCGGATGAATTTTGCCTTCATCGCCCTGGTGTACATCGGGCCAGCCCCGGCCCAAATGGTCATAGTGGGCGCCCACGACTACCGGGGGGAGTTCCGGCCGGGCGCCAGGGGACAAACCCACCACGTTACGGAGGGTGATGGTTCGTTCCGGTTCGCCGGCCGTTGCGGTCCAGGTCTGATAGTAGCTTCCCTCGTCGCCGCCGGGTTTGAGTCCCGCCGCCTGGAACTTATCGGCAATATACTGGGCCGCTTGGTCCAGCTCCGGCGTGCCCAGTCCCCGGCCCGCTAGCTTGGGATCAGCCAGATAAGCGATATCCTGCATCATTCGCTGGGCTTTAAAGAGGGGAGGAAGTTCCGCCAGAGGCTTGCGCGGGGGCAGTTCCGCCTGGAGGGGAGGCGAATCTTCGGCCAGTAGAACCGACATGGGAGAGTTCACCACCGGCCACTGGCCCTTTAGGCTATTCTCCGGCTCGGCGCCGGTGAAACCCAAATAGCTGTATTTGCCGTAGTGGGGGAGTTTGCGGGCCAGCCCTGGCATGGCGGCCACGTTATCAGTGGCTATCCAGGCCAGAGCCTGATCGGGATTATTCCGCGGGCGAGTGACCACCACAGCCGAGTGTTGTTGCCGCTGGAGTTTGTTCTTTTCCAGGCTGAGGCCGTTTTTATCCGCCTGGTAAGCATAATCGCTCAGCGCCTCATTAAACTGGGAACGGAAGCGGTTTTCCCACCCGAACAGCCAGACAGCGCGATCCGTGGGTAGCGCGTCCAGCTCCGCATCGGTGGTGATTACCAAATTTTCCCGTCCCCGCTGCCAGCTTCGGGCCATGGCGGCGTAGCCTTCCCGCACCGCTTGGGGGGCCTGGGAGGGCAGGACGGCCAGGGCCCGCTCAGCGCCAAAGGCTTGGCTAAGGGCCGGCGGTATTTCATTGTGGTGGAGCCGCCGGAAGACATCAAATTGGGGATCTATCTCCAGCCGCAGGGGACGGGCCGGTAGCTGGAGCTTTAGGGAATGGGTTTTTTTCTCCATGGAAAGGCGGGTTTGATAAACCTCCTCGGCGTCTTCCAGATAAATAACCAGAGGCAAGTCTAATTGATAAGGTTTGCCGGGCTGAAGCTGCTCGATAGTGGCTGTCAGTAGATAGCCCTCGTCGAGGGGTTGGGCGTGTGCTTCCCGGATTCTCAAAGAAGGCGCGCCCGTGCGCTCGGCCCATTGTTTAAAGAAAGCGCGCAGGGGTTGCTCACTTACTTGGTTGAAAGTTTCCGCGACTTCCTGGAAGCTGGTGACTTGGAACCGGTGCTGGCGGTAAAGGTGTTGCAGGCCCTGGATAAACGCTGAATCACCCAATTGCTGGCGCAGCATGTGAAACAGCATCAGGGTTTTGCCGTAGCCCACAGCCTGGGTAGCGGCGCTGTGGCGGCTGCGGAATTCGGTCAGGGGAAAATCCCGTCCTTCCCGCACATAATCAGCGTATTTTTGCAGTGTTTCCCGCCGGTATTGCGCTCCCTGGCCTTGCTGCTCCTTGAGCAGGTGGTCCGCCAGATAGCTGGTCAGCCCTTCGGCCCAGTTGCCGGAATCGTAATCCACATAGACTCCGTTACCCCACCAGTTATGAAGAATTTCATGGGGATAGGAGGAGCGGAGAATAAAGGGAAAGCGGATGACCCGGGACCCCAGCAGGGTAAAGGAGGGCATCCCGTAGCCCGTCTCCCAGAAATTCTCCACCAGGGCGAATTTTTGGTAAGGATAAGGGCCAATCAATTGGCGGTACATCTCGATATATTGGGCAGTAGCATCGAGATACTTGCGGGCCAGGGCGGGATCGGGCTGGCGCAAAAACGCCAGGGTTTCCACCTGACCGGCTTGTTCCCGGTATGGGGTAAAGGAACCTGCTATGAGATAGATTTCTTCCTGGGGGTGATCCATGGTCCAGGTTTCCTCGGTGCTTCCCTCCTGTTCAGGGGGGGAGGAGCGCTTCCCCTGGCTGACCGAGTGCCATCCTGCCGGAAGCTGGGTGGTTAAGGAAAAAGTCACCATGCCCTCGCCAAAATGGGGATACCAGTAACTGGGACCGGCCAAGAAAACCCCTTCGGGGGCAATGAGGCCCGGCGAGGCGCTAAAGCTGCGGGCATATTCCTCGCTGATGGGGGCAATAGGATGAAAGATTTCACCGCTGTACTCCAAGGTGAACTGGCGGACTCCCGGGGGAAGATCGACCGCATAGTCCTCGGTAAATTGGGTTTTTCTCACTCGCCGAAGCCGTACCTCTGGGTTGTTGGCTTGAGGCTGGAGGCCCGAGTGAAGGCGGAAAGTTACCGGAGAGGATATCTCCTTCGGCAGGGTAAGGGTATCTACCGCCGTGAGACGATGACTGTCCGGGTCCAAGTTAATATGCAGTTGATGGTGAATTTGGGCGCTTGCGGTCCCTGAGGCCAGCACTACCAACCCAAAAACGAGGAAAGATAATATTTTTTGCCGGTACATAGAATTTGTATAAATTTTTGAAGGTATAAATAAATATCTATTTAAGTTGGAGTTCGCGGCTAAGCCTCCCTTGGCTGTTCCCGACCTGCCTGCGTGCATCGCACAGCAGGCAGCCGCGCTCGCCTTGCTGCCATTCGCGTTTCGATGGTATACCTTGCACTTTTCCCCGCAAGCCTTCCCGCTCCGCCAGTGACGCCATCACCTGAAGGCTGTCGCCCAAAATCATCCGGTTGGACCAGCGGGCCTCATGCCGGTAAAACTCGGTTTTTGCCGCCTCATCCGGCAGGCCATTAAAGTCGGCAAACAGATCAAACTGCTGCTCCCTATCCGCTGACCGCCCGCCACCCGCTACTGGCTGCCGACGCAAGTCGTCAATCAACGCTTTGGGGTGGACTTTTTCCTGAATATAAAGGGGCGGCGCGTGAACAACGAGATCAGACCAGTCCTGCTCATCCTTGCCGCGCCAGACTAATTGCGGATCAAGATCCCGGTTGCGCCGTTCGTAGGCCACGGGAATCGCGCTTTTGTCTTTGTCGTGGAGTATGGCTTCATATTCCGCTGTGGGGATATTTACCCGAGCAGCATCGTCATGGGTTAAGGTTTCGACTCGTTTGGGATAGCTTTTCCGTTTGGCCACAGTTTATTCCATAAACGGATTTTTGATGGTGAGTTGTTCAATTCGCTGCCCCTGTTGCAAGTCTTCGCTATACAGTGTTTTGCAACCAGCTTCCAGCGCGGCGGCGATAATCAGAGAATCGTAAAAGCTGTATTGGTAGCGGGACTGGATGTTCAGACCTCGTCGGTAGAGTTCACGGCTTGGGTTAACCTTCCACAGTGGGACTAGGGTTCCAGTTAAAAACGTATCCGCCTGTTCAGGAGTTACCGGTACCAACAGCTTTTTTGTAATGACGTTCAAGGTTTCCTGCACCACCTGAAAACTGATAATTGATTCACCCGTTCTCAGCGCTTGGGATACCCTTTCTTGGGCAATGTCACTTTTGCGTTGATTTTCCTCGTCAAATAGATAAACCAGAACATTGGTATCGAGAAAACTAGCGCTCATTCATCTCATCCCGACTGAATTTACGGCCACCGGTACGCACGTGTTTTCTCAACTCCCTGATGAAGGCCATCGCTTCATCTGCCTGCTGCTGGCGCTGAACATAGTCTTCCAGCCATTCCCGGAATTTGGCATTCAAGGTGGTATGCTCGCTAGCAGCCCGTTGACGGGCGGCTTCAATCAGGTGTTCGTCAGCGCTCAAAGTGATGTTTTTCATACAATCTCGCCTCTCGTCGAAAATTATGTGTACACTATCATAGTGTACTTTGATTGGACTGGGAGCAGCTTTTCTTTATTGGCGGCTACCTGTCGCATGTTCAATCATCTCGTTAAACGCTCCTTCGACCTTTTTGGCAAAGTCATGTTGCATGTCGAAGACATCCCCGAATTCCGCGAAGGCCCATCGCCCGTAGCTTTTTAGACTGTTCACGCCCGGAATCCAGTAGGTATCCATGGCGAGTTTTTTTCTTTAGCATCTTCCCGGCGATAACCTTTAATTTCCACAATCAGATTCAATGGATTATCCTGGCTATCATCGATCTGGACAAGGAAGTCCGGGCGGTATTTCCGCGTTTCGGAACCATAGTGATAGGGTGCTTTCAAACCCAGACTGTGATTAAGGTGGTCACACCGACGCTAAGTATTGCCGCGCTTTGGCACAGCTCGTCATCTGTTTGCAGTACTGCTTAGGCCCACACCTGGAGGCCGCCTTGCTTGGCCCGTGTGCGTTTGCTTCATCTCCACTCCCATGGTGGTAGCTGTTGGGCCTCTGGTAGCACCCATAAACCCCGTTTGGCGGCTCTGGCTTCCTGCTCTACCCCAAATAGGGACTTATCCCGCAAATAGGCCATATAGACCCATGCCGCACCTTGGCGGACCATTTCCCGGTTAATATTCACGCCATCAACAAACACATGGCCCACAGTGCGCCCGCAGCGGTCAACGTTCTCTACCACGACTCGCGCTTGCTTCCCAAACGCCAAGCTAGAGAGAGCTTGCCGCGCTCGGTTGCTGTAGGGCTGGCGTTTTTCGGGGGTGTCGATTTCAGCCAAGCGGACTTTCACTTGCAGGTTACCGGCAGCTAGAAGTTTGAGGGTGTGGCCATCTGATATCCCCACCACGCGCCCGGTATAGTCGGCGCTTGCCGCCAGGGGGAGAAGAAAGAATAAGAGAATTAGTTTATTCATGTTTTACAGCTCCTTGGGGGAAAAGGGCAAAAATCGCCCTTTCAGACAAAAGAACCCCCCGCCAGGGGTACCCGTAGCGGGGGTGGTGGGCGGCTAGCGGCCTCTTTGCGCTAGCTCCAATTCACTACGAACATAAGCCGTCCTCTTAAAAGTCTTGGCGAACCGCTCGACAGCTTCCCGGCTTCTAAACCGGCCAAGCTCTTCTCTGCCACTCTGGTAGGCTGTGTTGGTTCCGAATACGTAATAAATCATGATTTAGCTTTCCGCGATTACCACGGCGGGCAATAAATACTTTGCCAGCGATTAAAGAGTAAAATTCGATCAGCCATAATTGACTCCTGGTTAGTCAGTTTTTGGCTAGGCTCTAGCTGGTATTTGCGGTACTGGCTAGGGGTGTTTTTGCTGCTCACTCAGCAAGTATTTAAGGGTATCCGGATCTAGTGTGTAACGCCACGCATTCCTCAGCGTGACAACGATCCAGTAAACCGGAACTAGGTGTGTATATTCTCTGGTTCATCTAAACCTATCAGAGTTCACACCCAAGTCGAAGGTACGACGAATGATCGGTACAAGGAGCTGACACATGGCCATCAGTCAGGCACGCATTATCGAATCACTGGAGCAGGCTTGCTCCAACCTCAATCCTGATGAGTTCATTTTTTCCTTCCTCGATGCGTATGGCTTTCCCAAGAGCACCATTACCCGGCTGCGCAAGGGTGGTGACAGCCGCAACGTGGCGGAAGGTGATGACATTGGTCTGAAGAAAAAGCTCTACTTCCGTGCTGTCTCAAAGGGTGCGGATCTCGATGCTGAGGTTGAATCGCTCAAGGCAAGCGAGGTGATCGCTCGCAATGACATCCGTTTCGTGATCGTGACCGATTTCGAAAGTCTGGCGGCATTCGATCTCAAGGCTGAGGAGCGTCTCGAAACCACCATGGATGAGCTGGACAAGCAGTACGCTTTCTTCCTGCCGCTGGCCGGATATGAGAAGGCTGTCATGTACTCTGAGCATCCGGCAGACGTAAAAGCTTCAGAGAAGATGGGCCAGCTGTTCGACCTAATTCGTGAACGTAATGACCTTTCCAAACCGGAGGACATTCATGCATTGAACGTCTTCCTGACGCGCCTGCTGTTCTGCTTCTATGCCGAGGACACTGGCATTTTTGAGCAGGGCCAGATGACTTCAGCGATCCAGTCCTGCACTCAGGAGGATGGTTCGGGTGTGGATCAGTTCTTCACCGACCTGTTCACAGTGCTGAACCTGGAACCAGACGCACCTGAGCGCAAGGACATGCCCGCCCATTTCCAGGCGTTCCCCTATGTGAACGGCGGCCTGCTCCGTGATGATGAGCCTATCCCTGAGTTTGGACGCAAAGCACGTCGAATTCTGCTGGATTGTGGCTCTCTCAACTGGTCCGCGATTAACCCGGACATTTTTGGTTCTATGTTCCAGGCGGTTATTGATGAGGAGCAGCGTGGCAACCTGGGACAGCACTATACCTCCGTATCGAACATCATGAAGGTGATCCAGCCGCTGTTCCTCGACAAGCTGTATGCCGAGCTTGAAAAGTCCCGCAAGCGTGATCGCAAGCTGAAAGAACTACTGATACGCCTTCAGAACCTACGTGTCTTTGACCCCGCCTGTGGTTCAGGCAACTTCCTGATCATTGCGTACAAGGAGCTGCGCAAGCTGGAGATGGAAGTGATCGATGCTCTGAACGCGATATCCGATCAGGCTGAGATGTACTATTCCGGTATCCGCCTCTCCCAGTTCTACGGCATTGAAATTGACGATTTCGCCCATGAAGTCGCTACTCTTTCTCTGTGGTTGGCCGAACACCAAATGAATATGGCGTTTAAGGCTAAGTTTGGCTATGCCGAGGCGGCACTTCCGCTGCGGGATTCAGGCGATATCGTGTGTGGTAATGCGTTGCGCCTAGATTGGGAAGAAGTGTGCCCACCGGCTGATGGTAGTGGTAATCCTCGTGAAATCTATATCTGTGGTAATCCGCCTTTTTTAGGGACAACGGAGCGCAGTAAAGAGCAGTCGGCTGATATGAAGCATGTATTTTCATCTTTTAAGTCCATAGGCTATCTCGACATCGTAGCCGCCTGGTTTTGGAAAGGGGCGAACTTTATCAAGGGGAGAAGAGCAAAATGTGCGCTGGTGTCCACGAACTCTATCAGCCAAGGCGACCAAACCTCCTTGTTATGGCCGCCGATTTTTGAGCTGGGAGTTTCGATTGATTTCTGCTACCAGACATTTACGTGGAGTAACAACGCGAAGAATAAAGCCGCGGTCCATGTTGTCATCATTGGATTAAAGAATAACGAAGACACGTCTACGGTGCCACGAATATTTGAGACGTCCAGGGAGAAAACGACTGTACTGAAAGTAGATAACATCAGCCCATATCTAGTCCCCGGCCCAAATTTAGCGGTATATCCACGCACAAAGCCAATCGGTCCAGTCAGTAAAATGATTTTTGGCAACAAACCAACAGACGGTGGCCACCTATACGTTACGCTAGAGGAACGTGATGAATTTATAGAAAAATACCCTCACTATGCCCACTGGATACGAAAAGTTCTGGGTTCAAAAGAGTTTATTAACGGGGGAGAGCGTTGGTGCTTCTGGCTGGCCCACATTCCGCTAGAGGATGTCATGAATGTTCCAGAAATGGTTTCTCGTGTAGAGAAAATTCGTGATCTCAGGATCAAAGCTGGACATCCAGCCGCTCTTAAAGGTGCTGAGCGCCCTCACACATTTCTTCAGTTGGCTCAACCATTGAAGGGCAATTACTTACTGGTTCCTCGTGTTTCTTCAGAGCGACGTAGCTATGTTCCTATGGGATTTTATGGTGTTGATACCATATCTAGCGACGCGAACCAGATGGTTCCAAACGCCACTCCCTACGAATTCGGCATCCTTACATCCGAAATGCATAATGATTGGATGCGTACCGTTGCTGGCCGCCTGAAAAGCGACTACCGCTATTCAGCCACACTGGTCTACAACACCTTCCCCTGGCCTGAAGTGACCGATGAGCAACGCAAGCACATCGAAGAGTTGGCCGAGGAGATCCTACTGATCCGCGAGGACTACCCCGACAAGTCGCTGGCTGACCTCTACGATCCGGACAAAATGCCTGCTCCGCTTCGTGAGGCCCACAAATCTCTGGACCGTGCTGTTGAAAAACTATACCGAGACAAACCTTTCAGGGATGCACCAGAGCGTCTGGAGCACCTGTTTGCCCGTTATGAAAAATTGATTGCCGAAGAGAAGGCAAAAGCACCCGCCAAAAAGAAAGCCACAAGGAGTAAGTGATCATGGCTGATCTGTTGACCGTTCAATACAAGCAAACTGGCAGGAGTTCTAACCTGAATGCGATGGGCATGCGTGAAATGCAGGCCCGTGCCTATGAGGCCCGTGATGCCCAATATCTGCTGCTGAAGGCACCGCCGGCCTCCGGTAAGTCTCGCGCCCTGATGTTCCTAGGACTGGATAAGTTGCATAACCAGGGGCTGAAGAAAGTCATCGTGGCCGTGCCGGAAATGAGCATCGGCGCTTCATTCAAGGACACCCACCTGACCAGTAGTGGCTTCTTTACCGATTGGGCCGTGCAGCCGAGCTATAACCTCTGTGTGCCTGGTGGTGAAACGCAGAAGGTGAAAGCCTTTGTTCGCTTCATGTCCGACCCGGATGCCAATGTGCTGGTATGTACCCATGCCACGCTGCGCTTTGCCTACCAGGAGCTGAAACCGGCTGATTTCAATGACGCCCTGTTGGCGATTGACGAGTTCCACCACACCTCAGCCGATGGTGAGAACCGTCTGGGTGGTCTGATAGATGGTGTGATGGCCGGCTCTAACGCCCACATCGTTGCCATGACAGGTTCCTATTTCCGGGGCGATGCGGTACCTATCCTGCTGCCAGAGGACGAGGAGAAATTCACTCAGGTCACGTACTCTTACTATGAGCAGTTGAACGGCTACCAGCATCTCAAATCACTGGGCATCGGCTATCACTTCTACACGGGGCGTTACCTCGATGCATTGCATGAGGTGTTGGACACCTCGAAAAAGACCATCGTCCATATTCCGAACGTGAACTCGGTTGAATCCACCAAGGATAAGCTGTCTGAGGTTGATTACATTCTGGATGCCATCGGTGACGTGATCGAGAAGGACATGAAGACCGGCATCATCACGGTCAAGGATGATACTGGCCGGATACTTAAAGTGGCGGATCTGGTGGATGACGGTCCTCTGCGGGTCGAGGTGCAGAACTACCTGCGCAATGTGTCCAAGGCCGACGATATGGACATCATCATTGCGTTGGGTATGGCCAAAGAGGGCTTCGACTGGCCCTGGTGCGAGCATGTGCTGACCATTGGCTATCGATCTTCCCTGACCGAGATTATCCAGATCATCGGCCGAGCCACCCGTGACTGTGAGGGTAAATCCCACGCTCAGTTCACCAATCTGATCGCCCAACCGGATGCCGAGGACGATGACGTGAAAGTGTCAGTCAACAACATGCTGAAGGCGATTACCGTTTCTCTTCTGATGGAACAGGTATTGGCTCCTGCGGTGATTTTTAAGCCTCGCTCGCGCATCCTCCCAGGCGAAGAGGTTAAGCCAGGTACTGTGGTGATTGAAGATACAACAGCGCCGGTATCCGACAAGGTAATCAAAGCTTTGGAGAACATGGACAATATCAAGGCAGCCATCCTCCAGAAGCCTGAAGTGGTTGCACCGGCTGTGACGGGAGATGCTGATCCAGAAGTCATGGAAGCGGTTGAGATCCCAAAAGTGGTCGAAAAACTGTACCCTGATATGGATGCCCAGGAACTACAGACCGTCTCCGAAGCTGTCCATGCGTCCATGGCGGTCCAGTCCACCGGTGGTCTGTTTGATGAATCGGAGCTGCCCGAGGGGGCAGAAATCATAGTGCCCTCAGGCGTGGAAGATGAGGCTCCAGCCTATAAGTCCGACACAAAAGCTGCACCGGAACCCGGTCAGAAGTCGCCTAACCGTAAGTTTGTCCTGATTGGCAACAAGTTCGTCAACATCGAATACCTAAATGTCGATCTGATCCGGCAAATCAACCCCTTCCAGGGCGCCTACGAAATCCTCTCGAAAGCGGTCACGCCGTCTGTATTGAAGACCATTCAGGACACGGTGGTGGGGATGCGCTCCCAAATATCTGAAGAGGAAGCTGTGATCCTCTGGCCGCGTATCAACGAGTTCAGAAAGGACAAGGGTCGCGAGCCTTCTGTCACAGCCAGCGATCCGTATGAGCGCCGGCTGGCCGATGCACTGGCCTACATCAAGCGTAAAGCGCAGGAACGCAAAGCTGCCCGGGCACAGACCGCATAAGGAGATGCAGGATGCCACCCATCCATCATGATAGAAAAAAGGGCGTAGCGCGCCCTTCACTGGATGATATTTTCAATGGCCCGGATGAGTTCGGGCTTCTGAATGTTCAGGCAAAGCGATCCAGCGGTGGAAACCCGCTGGAAGTGGCCAAATTTGAAGAGATCAATACATTCATGGATCAGCATGGTAGAGCCCCTGAAAGTACAGGCAAGCTGTCAGAAAAGCTCTTGGCCAGGCGCTTAAAGGGCTACTTGGACAACCATGATCTGCATTCCACTCTGAAGCCTTATGATCGTCATGGCTTGCTTCCGGCGCCAACGTCGTTTGTAGACGAGGTTGATGCTTCTGATTTCGAACTGGACGAACAAACCCAGCCGGACAGTGAAGTGGAACAGGTTTCATCGGATGTGGTGGCAGATGCCGAGGATGTTACCTCCCTGGATGATATTTTTGCCAGTGAGGCATTTGCGGAGATCGATCAGGGGGAGCCTGCCCTCTTTGATTCTATCCATGTCCCGTTCAGTTCGGACCGAGAAGCGCCTGATGAGATAGCTCAGCGTCGTGTCTGCCAGGATTTCTATGCGTTTGAGCCGACCTTTCGTGACCTGCATGAGAAGCTCAAATCAGGTGACGCAAAGACAGTACGGTTCCAACAAGCCTCACAGGTACAGCCAGGCGATGCTTTCATACTGGAAGGCGTCGTATGCCTGATCGATGAGGTTGGTGAGTATCGAGAAGATAACCAGGGGCGATACGACCCTAGGCTGCGCGTGATTTTTGAGAACGGAACGGAGTCCAACCATCTTCTGCAATCATTAGCCAAGCGACTTTACCAGGATGAGACGGGACGCCGGATCATCCGTGAGGCCGACTCAGTGGTTGATGCTTTCAACAACGTATCCCATAAGGACAAGCGGGTCGGGCAGATCTACTTCGTCACCACCAGGAGCGAAAACCCTGATCTGAAGGCGATTCCGAACCTGGTTAAGATTGGTTATACCGAGCTTACGGTCGAAGAGCGGACGAAAAATGCTGAGCGGGACACTGCTTTCCTGGAAGCACCGGTCAAGATCCTTGCTTCGATGGAGTGCTACAACCTGAACCCCAACAAGTTCGAAAGCCTGATTCATGGGTTTCTGTATGCACAGCGGTTGAAGGTGGCGTTGATCGGGAAAGACGGGAAAGCCTATCACCCGAAAGAGTGGTTTTCCGTTCCTTTGGATACAGCAAGGGAAGTCGTTAAACGGATCATTGATGGCAGCATCGTCCATTACCGGATGGACAACACCACTGGACGGTTGGTGAAGAAAAGGATTGGTTCGATCTGCATCCCGAACCGCGCTTAAGAGCTGGTGGGATCAAGAGATTATTATTCTTAAACACTCAAAATTTCATCCGCCTGGAGAATTCGCGGTTCCTCCCGGCCTTCGGCGAAGGGTTTTCCTTAGCCTCTGTTGGTTGGCCGCTCCTCGCGCTTTCACTTCGGGCGCTCCCCATCCTAGGTTCCGTGAACAAGCGCAGACTACCGCCGATTCGTGGCGAAAAACAAGTAATATTGGCCCGCGCGCCCGATGCACCGTTTCACTTCACACGCTCGCTAGGAGGTCATTAAACATCTATCATTAATTCCAATGAAATATGCAAAATAGGAGCCGGCCATGAAAAAAATTCAAGGCATTTATAGTGCCCCGCAACAGCACTGGGTAGGCGACGGATTTCCTGTCCGTTCATTGTTTTCCTACCGCAATCAGGGAGAGCAATTGAGTCCATTTCTGCTCCTTGACTATGCTGGCCCCATGGAATTCGATCCGGCGAAGCGCCCGCGGGGCGTGGGCGAGCATCCTCACCGGGGCTTTGAGACCGTCACCATCGTCTACCAGGGTGAGGTCGCCCACCGTGACTCCACGGGAGCCGGCGGCAAGATAGGACCCGGTGATGTGCAGTGGATGACCGCCGCCTCCGGCATACTCCACGACGAATTCCACTCGCCCGAGTTCACGGGCGCCGGTGGTACCTTGGAAATGGTCCAGTTGTGGGTGAATTTGCCAGCCAAGGACAAAATGTCGCCACCAAAGTACCAGACTCTGTTGGACAAGGACATTCCGGCGGTAGAACTCCCGGAGGAGGGAGGCCAGGTGCGGGTGATCGCCGGTGAATACAGGGGCCACCGGGGTCCGGCGGCTACCTTTACGCCCATGAATGTATGGGACGTGCGGCTGAATCCCGGCCACTCCGTTGACTTCGCCACGCCGGAAGGGCACACCCTGGCGCTGGTTGTCTTGCACGGCAATGTGCGGGTCAACGCCAGTGAGACCGTCCGTGAGGCGCAGTGGGTATTGCTGGAGCGAGCAAATCGTACCGTTTCCCTGGAGGCGAGCACCGAGGCCACATTGCTGCTGCTGAGCGGTGAGCCCATCAACGAACCGCTGGTAGGCCACGGACCCTTCGTGATGAACAGTGAGGCCGAAATTCAACAGGCGATGGAAGATTTCAAGCGTGGCCGTTTTGGCCGTCTAGCGTCAGTGGCGGCTGTTTGAGCGAGCGCTTGCGCTATCCTCTTACTTATATAAATTGAAAGGAGATCATCATGGGATTATTGGTAGACGGGCAATGGCAGGATCAGTGGTACGACACTAAAAGCACCGGCGGCCGTTTCCAGCGCTCCGAGAGCCAATTCCGCAACTGGGTGACCGCCGATGGCGCGCCTGGACCCAGCGGTACGGGTGGTTTCGAAGCCCAATCCGGGCGCTACCATCTGTATGGATCTTATGCCTGCCCCTGGGTACACCGGACCCTGGTCATGCGTGCCTGGAAAGGGCTAGAGGAGCACATTGGCCTGTCCGTGGTGCATCCGCTGATGCTGGAGAACGGTTGGGAGCTGCGGGAAGATTTCGATGGCGCTACCGGCGATACGCTCTACGGGCTGGATAAACTCTATGAGCTCTATTTGAAGGCGGACAATCGCTACAGCGGCCGGGTAACCGTGCCCGTGCTGTGGGACAAGCAGCAGGAGACCATCGTCAGCAATGAGTCGGCGGATATTATCCGCATGCTCAACCGCGCCTTCGATGATCGCGGCGCCAGGCCAGGGGACTACTACCCCGAGGATCTGCGCGAGTCCATCGAAGCGATCAACGAGACCGTTTATGACAACATCAATAATGGGGTGTACAAGGCCGGTTTCGCTACCAGCCAGGAAGCCTATGACGAGGCGGTGACAGTGCTGTTCGACACCCTGGAGAGCTTGGAGCAGCGCCTTGGCGAGAGCCGGTATCTGGTGGGTAACACCCTGACCGAAGCGGATCTGCGCCTGTGGACCACCCTGCTGCGCTTCGATCCCGTTTACGTCACCCACTTCAAGTGCGACCGCAAGCGCATCCGGGACTATCCGAATCTGGACGGGTTGCTGCGGGAGATTTATCAGCTACCCGGCGTGGCCGAGACGGTCCACATGGACCATATCCGCAATCATTACTTCCGCAGCCATCCGACGGTGAACCCCAACGGCATCGTCTCCATCGGCCCGGAGCTGGATTTGTCCGCCCCTCACGGCCGGGATCGCCTGGGCGAGCGGATAGTGCGCGGTGCTTAATTTTGTTTACGAAGAATACGAAGAAGAGGAACCGGAAGATGACACATACAACATCCCAGAAAGCTGCTAGCTGGCCAGAAATACCTTATGTCGCCTGGGCGGAAACCTGCGGCGCTTTACACTTGTTCACCCAAATCGTTGGCAAGTACCGGCTTGCCCATACCCCCTGGGTTAACCATTCATGGCACGCAACCCTGTATGCCAATGGGCGTGGTTTGACCACAGCGCTCATTCCAGACGGGCCAGACGGAGTCGAGGTCATGTTCGATTTTCTTGACCATCGGGTCGTTGCCGAAACGCCGGGCCACGAGTCGGTAAGCTTCGCCCTTGAGCCGATGTCCGTGGCGGAGTTTCACCAGCGATTTGTGGAGCTGATTAATACCGTTGGCGGCAATCCACAATTCCACGGCCAGCCTAATGAAATTCCCAACCCAACGCCGTTTGAAGACGACACCCGCTCACGCCCCTACGATGCCGACGCAGTGCAAAGATTTCACCAAGCCTTGGTGCTTATCAGCCAGGTGTTTCAACAATTCCGTACCGGGTTTATTGGCAAGGTCAGTCCGGTGCATCTCTTTTGGGGCAGTTTAGACCTCGCCGTTACCCGTTTTTCCGGGCGTCCAGCGCCGGAACATCCAGGCGGAGTCCCCGAGCTACCAGATGAGATCACCCGGGAGGCCTACAGCCATGAAGTGTCTTCGGCAGGCTTTTGGCCCGGCGGCGGGCCGATAGAGGCGGCCGCTTTCTACTCTTATGCGTATCCGACGCCGGCGGGGTTTGATGCCGCCACGGTGATGCCCGCTGATGCCTACTATGACAAAAATGCAGGTGAATTCATTCTCCCTTATGAGGCTGTAAGAGCGGCGTCCGACCCCGAGAAAGTGCTCCTGTCTTTCCTTGAAAGCACTTACACAGCCGCGGCAGAGCTTGGTGGTTGGGACCGATCAAGCCTTGAGTGCCCAACTGGCAAACCTCTCATCCCACGGCCTATTTAAAATCGTAGGGGGTAAGAAAGAAAAACAGCGCTGACACTGTTTTCAAATCAGCTTGCTTGGCAAAAAGGCAATCATTGGAGGAGTGCATGGAGGCACGACGACCCCCTAGCCGAATTGCGAAGCGTAGCGGCACATGAGGCGCGAGGGATGATTACTTGCGTTTTGCCATGAATTGGCGTTTTGCATAATCTACCAATATCGTCTCAATGAGGTTTGATAGGGTTCTATTCTCTTCCTTCGCCACTTCCTGAATCCTCCTCTTAAGCTCGGTATCAATACGAACATTTACATATTCTCCGGCCATTGTTGCTTAACCTTTATTGTGTTACAATACGTTTCTATGTTAACACAACGCGCCTACAAGTTCAGGTTTTACCCCACGCCCACGCAAAGGCGGCAATTGGCCCTTGAGTTTGGCCATGCCCGGTGGGCCTGGAATACCTGTTTAGTCTGGCGGGGTCGTCAATATAGGGTGCATGACAAGCGCGTTAGCGGTGTTGATTTTAGTCGTCAACTCACGTTTCTAAAAAAACTAGGGCCTTACGCGTGGCTGGGCGAGGCGAGCGCGACTTGCTTGGCTCAAAACGCAATCGGTACGCTATCAGTTGGATCAGCGTCACGTAGCGAAGAACTTCAACGCTGAAAGCAAGCGTTTGAAGCTGCCCAAGCTTGGAGCGCTGAAGCTCAAGTGGTCCCGTGAGGTGGGCGGTATTCCCAAAATGGTGACGGTGAATAAAGACCCTTGCGGTCATTATTTCATTAGCATGGCCTGTGAGGTAGAAATTCTCCCCTTGCCTACCCGCAAAAACGCGATTGGCGTGGATGTGGGCGTCAAGGATGTGGTCATCACTTCCGAGGGGTATAAATCCGGTGCGCCTAAGTACACTTATCGCTATGCTCGGCAATTGAAAATGGCGCAGCGGCGCTTGAGCAAGAAGCCTAAAGGTTCGGGGCGGCGGCGCAACCAGCAACAGCGCGTCGCTCGAATTCATGCCCGGATAGCGGATAGCCGCCGGGATTTTTTGCACCAACAGTCCTCGAAGCTGATTAACGAGAACCAAGTAATTTGTCTTGAGGACTTGAATATCAAAGGGATGTTGAGAAACCGACGCCTGAGCAGAGCCATTGCCGATGGTGGCTTGTATGAACTCAGGCGGCAAATGGAGTATAAAGCCTCATGGTATGGCCGTGATGTGTTGATCGTGGACCGTTGGGCGCCGACCAGTAAAACCTGCTCGGCCTGTGGCACGGTGATCGATACCATGCCGCTGAAGATTCGTGAGTGGGTTTGCCCTGATTGCACTGCCCACCACGATAGGGACATCAACGCGGCTATCAATGTTTTGAGTTTTGGTACGGCGGGGAGCGCCGGAACCCACAAAGCGCGTGGAGCGGTGAAAACCCCAAGGGCCGTGGCCTAGCCACCGTCCGAGGACTGCGAGGAAACGCGAATCCTCCAGACTGACAAGGTGAGGCGGGGCCGAACCGCAGTCAGTCATGGCGAAACTCCAAATGTTTGAGGAAAAAACCGTGCCTGATCACGTAATTGCGATTCACTTCAGTGGAAAGATGACGGGAGAGGATATTCAGCAGTACAAAAAGATACTTGAAGGCAAACTGGAAAAGCACGGGCAGCTCAGCTTTCTTATCGACTTCACGGGTCTTTCGGATATGAATGCTAACGCGTTTGTCGAGGGGACCAAGGCTGATCTCGAATTTCTCGGCCATATTGATCGGTTCAGCCGCTGTGCATTCGTTTCGGACAAGGAATGGCCGCAAGCCCTGATCGACTTTATAGGCCCCGTGCTTCCGACCTTAGAGATGAAAGTGTTTACGCCCGAGCAGAGTGATGAGGCGATGAACTGGGTCTCCGAGTTGCCTGAAGCTCCCACAGCCGATAGCCCGGCTTTCCGTTTTATTCCGACATCCCGGGACGATGTTTTTGCCTTTGAGATCAACGGCATGATTTCAGCGGAAGAAATGCCGGGCGTTATCAAGGAATTCGAGGGTTTTCTTGAACGTCACGATAAGGTGCGTTTGCTCAACCGGATGCGGCATTTTGGGGGTATCGATCCGGCGGTTTTCATGCAGGGGGGACTGGTATCGATGAAGCTTGCCGCGATGCAGAAAGTTGAGCGCTATGCGATTGTGGGTGCTCCTGGATGGATGCGCAAGATCATCAAGAGCATAAATCCCGCATTCACCGATATGGATATGCGGACATTTTCGAAGGACAAAGAGCAAGACGCGTGGGAATGGTTGGAGGCGGCACCCGCTGGGGAATCCGCCCGGTAGAGGATGTTTTTGTCCTATTGTAATTTCATGGGTTAACCCTATGGGTTTACCGTTTCCGATCTGGCGGATTAATGAAGTCGATTCCAAAGCATACCACGGCGGCGATAACCGCCTGCTCGGATATTACCTGGAAGCTATGGGCCGTGCCCGTTTCTTGGTAGAGCAAATCTCCAGCGCGATTAATGACTCCATCTTCGGAGCGGCAGCATCCTTGCAGCAACAAACTGGATTCAAGACCCCGGTGGGTGTGGTAGGGAAAGCTGGCTCCTGGTAGCACGCGGAGGAAATTGCTCTTCGCGCCTGCGGTTGCTGGCCCCGCCTGAATTTTGATCGTCTGGACCCCTGGCAGCACCGTCTTCCAGGCGGTGGGATCATCGAGGCGTTCGAGGTAAGCCTGCGCTTCCCTGGGGGAAAGATCGAATAGCTCGGTGAGGCGCGATAGAAACGGAAGAAACCGGTTTTTGCCGCAAATGCCATCAAGAAGGCGGGCTTTGAGTTCCGGCGCTGGAGGTTCCGGTTCAAGGTTAAGGGCAATTGCCGCTAGGAGCTCTTTTACCGAAACTAGTTCTTCCTGGAATTGGGGATCGGAAGCTAAATTTTGCCGTAGCTCTTTAAGTTCCTTTTCGGATAGATTTTCGAGCGCCAAATCGATCCACGCTTTATTTTCCTTCCGTTTCATTCGATATCCTCTGACATTGCGTTCTGTAATGGGTTCGAAGCACATTTAGCGCCCCCCGCATCCGGCTTTTGATAGTTCCTAAAGGAAGTCCGACATGGGAAGCGATTTCGCTTGCCGACAAACCCTGAAAATAGGCCAGTTCCATAATAGTACGTTGCTCCCTGCTGAGCTTCGACATGGCCTTGCGTACTGCCTGGCAGTCCCATGCAAGGGCAGGATCTTGGGACATTCCATTCGCTGTGTTTTCCAATACTGTTTCCGGTATGGGTATTGATCGGGTATAGGGCGCCGAGCGGAGGCGGTCCAGGGATCGGGAGCGCATCCGTAATATCAACCAGGCGCGAACGGAGCCGCGGCGTCCATCGTATTGACTGGCCTTGCGCCAAATTTCCATAAAAACATTATGCAGCACATCTTCAGCTTCTTGGCGATTACTGAGTATGCCCAGGCCCACCGCGAGAAGGAGCGGGGCATAGCAGTCGTATAGATGGCCGAGGGCTTTGGGATCGGCCCGGGCTACCCTGTCGATGAGATCGGTATCGTCCATATCTCAGCCATGGCTTTTTCCGGGAGCGAGTCTAAAAGTTATGTCTTTAAGATTAGCAGAACCAATTTTGATTGGTTGATCGACTGCTAAGCAATCGAATTTCAATGCTATCACAGGGAAAAGACGTTGCTAGGACAGCTGAGAAAAAATGGGAAGTTTTTGTGATCCGAACGGCGCGCTCATCACGTACCTATTCATGAGTGAATAGCGTGAAGCTGATAAGGAGGAACATCCCATGGCAACCTTTATTGAGGACTACCAGTTATTCAAGGTATTTGCCGCTAGCCATCGGTTCATGTCGGTTATCCTGTTACTGATGGGCGGCATCACTATGAGCCCTATTGAGGCGGAGGAGGCCCCGCCGGTATCGAAAGAGAGTGTTGGATATTTAAGGGCCCACGGCATTGCAGTAACGCCCCACGAAAAAGATGATAAATTCCTGCCGGGCCAGCGTGTATTCAAGACAATGGTAGGCCAGAGTCAGCCTCACGCCTATCGCTTCCATTCAACGCAAATGCAAGTTACTTATTTAGAAGGAAAGCTTGTGGCTGATCGCCCGGAAGATTGGAAATTTAGGTCTTTTGCAAAAGAGGTAGTGGCTAAAGATGGTCAACTTTATACAAAAATTGTCTTCCAACCGCAAAAGGCGAGAACTTCGAGGGCTACTCTCGTTTTCAAGCTGAAATCGAAAATACTAGGGTCTAACACGGTCACGGTGAAAATTCCTTTGATAGGAAAAGGAATCGCGCCAGCCCCTAAGCCTATCCTCCCTGGAGATAAAATTATTCCGACACCGAAACTGGATGAAGGACCGGACAAGACCAAGCCCCGGGATACTAGCGTAAAAAAGATCTGCCTTGATTTTATATTAGTCGATAATAGGGACACCAAGACATGGAACAAAAAGGCCCAGGAATGGACAGAAAAAAGTAACGAAATCTTCAAAAAAGTAAAGTCAAAGTCGTGTTTTCAAAGCCTAAACCGGTCCGCCGGATTGCAGAGGACGACATCAAAGAGGAGGTTAATAAAGCTACTTCTGGACAACTGCATTGTTTCCCGGTTTTTATCGTAAAAATATTACCCGAAGAAGCCCCCAATGCCTCTGGCTATACAGATCCTGAATATATTGGTGATCGTGGGCAGATTGGCAAGGAGGCCGACAAGCTCGCCAAGGATCATAACATTCATCCAAATTATCGCGAGGGTATGGCCTATGGTACAGCTATTTATATCTTGCAAAATCTCGATATTTCGGGGACGGTACTGGCCCATGAACTGGGGCATACCTTGGGAGGTGGCGCTGGTGAAAGAACTGGGCATCTTGATCCTAAAACTGGAGCTGAACTTGATGACACAGATCGTTTGATGAATGGGCAGAATATTAGGAATTCATCTCCCAAAATCACGCCTCTTGAAAAAATAATCATGGAATGGACGGCGGAAAAATTCGTGAACCCAAACCTGAGCAAATGTAAGCAGACCTCTAAGAGTTTGATTGGCAATTATGGCATGATTGAGGAGGCCAGTATTTCCAATGGTGGAGATGCGATTCTCCTGACAACGCGCTTGTTCGAGCCCCTGGTAATGGAAGGATTATTTCTTGACTATCGGCTATCTTTCGATATCGACGGGGATGGCGTGGGTGATCGTATGCTGATCAATACGTATGACGGGGAGGTTTGGAGTTCTCAACTTGAGGGTGTTTCTCTTGAAGCAGATTCTAAGCCGGCATTGCGATTTTTGCGCCGCCCGGACGGTACCGCCCATGCCATTGCTGCTTCTATACCCAAGGCAATGCTGCAAAAAAGCCAGGGGATCATCGGCTGGAATATTGTGTTGGAAATTCCGGATTTGGGAATCACTGACTCTCTTCCTTTATTTGGGCAGAGCTGTTCAGGGAAGACAAGAAAGAGTGCATTGCCGGATTTGAAGGTGTTTAATGGGGATGGGCTGATTTTATCTCCGGTTCGATCCAGCAGAGGGTTTGACTGTTTTGATATCACCAATCCCTCGCTGGCCTTGCAGGCTGCCGCTACCGAGGAGCTCATTCCTGTGTTTGCCGGGGACATTTTTGAGCTAGAGGGAAGCTTGGCGGTTTCCAGCACTTTCTCTGGAGAGGTTGATCTCTATGTGGGTTATCTGCACCCTGAAAGTGGAATTATGAAGGAAGTTTTAGTCAAACACCTCTCCGAAATCCAAGCGGAAATGGGTTGGACTGCCTCGGTGCCGGTTCCGCCGGGTTTGGCCCCGGGATTTTATCAGCTTGTTATTACGGCGGTGTGCGAGTTATGCAAGACGGAGACTACCGCCTTTGGTCCCATGGTCCGCGTAGGGCAATTTAAGAAACTGCCTGATTTAAATCTCTCTCCCGAACCGTATGGAGGACAATGGGATAGCGGCGAGGGGGAAAAGGAAATTCTATTAAATTCCAGAGACAAGCTTGAGTTTCAAATGCCCATTTTACGGTAGACGAAAGTAAAGACGCTAATTTCGTTTATTCTACGAGCAGGAGGGCGGCCATCTCAGACAACGGGGTGGCCGCCAGTTTCTTCGATTGAAGAAATTATATGGTGCGGGTCTGGAAATTCAAGGTACGATTTTGACAGAGTGGCTAGGAACAACCCTACAATATTAGGTCTAGCGCAGGAACGTTCCTGCTTTTTTGATTTTACGGGGCATCGTTTTGGTGCTATAGAGGCGGCTTCTACCCTTTACCCAATGACAGGATTCCAATGGGCACACGCCATACATTTTTATTCGAACCCGCGGTATGGGAAGCGGAGGGAACCTTCTTTGATGCGGCGGGCCATGCCCTCCGGCTGGAGGGAGAAATGCAGGTGACCCACGCGACACGGGGCTGGCATAGCGAGGGGCGCATGCGCGTGCTAAGCGAGCCGCCATTGGTTATTGAAAATCGCTACGATATTATTCCCTTTGCACCAGGGCGTGATACCACTTCATGGATATCGATGAATCCGGTACTGGGAAAACTCTCTGGTCGATTTGTGTTGGTAGGGGAGATGATCCTTTCCCTGTTTGAAAGCAAAATGGGAGAGCATAAGGGAATGGAGGTATTGGTTAAGCAGGATGATGGGTGCTATCTGGGGCGGGGGACGGTGCTGGCAAGAGGTGGTAAGGTATCATCGTGGGCGATCACGCTCAGACGCCAGCGTGAGGCGTTAGGATAGAGAGCAAGCTCCTATCAAAAGACAGGAAAGTAGTTTTGCAGGATTGATGACCTTTGAAATTTCCGTTAGGGTACTTATGCTTGCTATTTTATCTTCTGGAGTAGTGATGCGAGCGCGCAATACTGATGAACTGGATTAAGCGATTGGAAAGCATTCCCTGGTTTCACAGGGATAAAATCTCGCGCGCATTCTCTATACCCATCTTGTGCTACCACAGTTGGGTTGCGAAGGGAGATGCCTATCAGGGGAACGACCACGTTGCACTTGAAAGCGATCTGAAGGAGCTGGGCCGTCGTCAGTATCAGGTGATCCCGCTGACTACCCTGGTTGGTGTATTGCGCAGTAAAAAGCCCTTAGAATTTCTCACTGATCGTAAGCTGGTTGGGCTTACCTGTGATGATGGCACGGATTTTGATTATTATGACTGCAAGGAAGATGAGAACGGTACAGTCTCTAGCCTACATTCCATACTGGAGCGCAGTGAGCAATGGCTTCCCCGGTTCGACGATGGCCCCAGGGCCGTTTCGTTCGTGATTGCCTCCCGGGAGGCACGCGACATTCTAGATCGCACCTGTTTCAATGGACGTGGTGAATGGCGCGATTCTTGGTGGGCCGAATGCGCGGCAAAAAATATTTTGGGTATTGCAAACCATAGTTGGGATCACGTACACGATGGCCTTCCCCTGGTCCGTCAGCGGAACAATAAAAAGGGCTCCTTCTTCGAGATCGCCACATTTGATGACGCGGAGGGACAGATCGCGGATGCGCAACGGTACCTCTCGGACAAAACGAACGGGAAGGCGCTGCCGCTCTTCTGCTATCCTTATGGGCACGTTTCACCTTACTTATGTGACGACTATTTCCCTAACCACGGCGTCCGCCTCGGCATTGAAGCGGCTTTTAGCACGGCAGGAGCCTCGGTACGATCCGATACCAATGTTTGGGACATTCCCCGTTTTGTTTGTGGCTGGCATTGGAAGTCACCTGAGGAATTCTCGGCCCTGCTTGATGCGGTCGAACGAGGCGAGCGATGAAATTGCTAGCCACTATGGGGAATAGGATTCCGCCTAGTGTACGGGCGACTTTACGCGACTGGCTTCCACCTATCTTCTTACGTGCCATTATGCACCGGCTTTACGCCCAGACAGGTAGGGCTATGGATCTACCTAGAACTAGTGTTACCCTTGTTAACATTCATGCTGAAGCAGATGCGGTGCCAGCAACCGTTTCGGACGTCATCTTCGTTATTGAGGTTGATCAAGCCGAACCATTAGCAGGAGACTTATTTCGTCGACGCTTCAATACCAGCACTTTTCCAAGCGAGCCCCGCCATTTCGTTGCCTTTTCGAAGCTAAGAGACGGCAGTCTGCTGACGCTGGGATACGTGCACTACACGATGTGGGAGGGTGGTGCGTTGTGTGGCGGTTTAGTCATAGATGATCGTCATTATCGGCGCGTCGGTGAGGCAAGCCGCAAGGCGATTCGCGAGGCCGGCGGCGTTGCCGAGATATTATTGCGTGCTAGCTTTGATTTGCTCCCGGATGACTTAACGGCCATTTGGGGCCTCGTCGGCGACAGGCAATCCGAGAAGGTGTGCCTGCGGGTGGGATTTGTCCGAACTGAGTCTGACCTTTTAATGGTAGTGTGGCGAGATGGACGGCTAACCGAGGGGCAAAAAGCTGAGTGGATAAAGCGCGCCTCCAAGCTTGGTCCTTTCTAACCGCATGAACTTAGCGGCACGCCTTTCCTCAAAAAATCTGTTACTGCCCCGAATTCACCAAGATTTGCTGCAATCCAGCGCCATCCGACCAATCTCGACCTCGAACAAACCGACCTAGAGCAAAACGGTTGGATGAGCGGGTGACATAGAGTGGGTCGGTAGAAAAAGCCGCATAAGTTTGGTGCTCCGACCAAAAGTTTGGGAAATATGTATAGACTAAATATGACGTATAGCCGCCGTAGGGATAGGCAAATAAATCTGGCCAGACTCCTATCTTGCTTGAAATGTAATTTGCGGCCCCTCTTACCTCGGCATCAGCCGTTTCATAGGTCGACGTCCTTGAGAAATCAGCCGCCCCATTCCAATTCCCGTTCTTATATCCGCCAACTGCCAGAAATACGCCTGTCCTCTGTCCCTTAGAGAAATGAGTGTTCGGCTCTAAGATGGGTCCTTGAATTGCGTTGTGGTCGTGGTCTGTGCTGTGATTATAGATCTCCATCAGTCCTGACTGCTGCGCAGCATTCCACCATTCGTCCGTCATTGTTCCTGGAGAAATGATATCTCTTGCGACCGGCGAAGCGATTACGAATGATGCTGCATGAGGGGAATACCAGGGCAAATTTGGATGGAGGTTCTTGAAATCCTTTAATACGTTATAGAAACTCTTTGTATAACAGCCGTTAGAAAACGTATCGTACCAGTCGCCGTTTTCACCATCGTCAAAAGTAATTCCTACGACTTTATCTGGCAGATATGATCCATCTAAATCGCCAACTGCCCATTTTGCAAGCCAGTAAACAGGAACGACGGTGTAGCCTTGCTGATAAAGTAGCTCCAAGTCGGCTTCGAGGCCGATTGATTGGTTGGTAGCTTGAGTGCAACCACTTCTTACCCATGAATGGTAGAGTAAAATGGGAACTTTCGCCGAATTATTTAGTGCAAAGGCTGTTGGTGGAATTAAGACTAGGGCGGCCAGAATTGACATTACGATTAATGCGAAGCGACGAATAACATTCATATCAAACTCCTAAATGCTGCGGTTAATGGCTAATGGGTCAGAAAAGCGGAGGCGCGGCTGTGGGGGCTCCAAGCTTTAACTCCGCCGCGTTTGACAAGAGAATTCTCGATTAGTGGGAATGCCCGCCTGAAGCCCACTCCGGTAAAAGCACAATGCAATTGGGATTGAATCCTTGGTTTTTGAGGGTGTCGATTTGCGCTATCGCTTCGCCTTTTGCGAGATCAACCACGGTAATGGAGCCATCACTCATCTCCGGTAGATTGAGGAAGCTATTCTGGACAAAAACGTAACGCTCATCAGGCGATAACACTATATGATGGGCACCAGGAGCCGTGGGAATAGCTTTCAGCAGCTCGGGAGCCTGGGGATCGCTGATATCAAAAATATTCAAATGACCAGGTTGGGCCGTGGTGACAAAAAACCGGTCACCCTTGCGATTGAATTCCAGGGCAAGGGGAACGCCCCGGCCGTGAGGCGCAAAGTCCGCCACTTGCTGGAAATCGAATACTTTTTTATCCGAATCCCAAACCGCTGTCCAAAGGTTTCCTTCATACATATTGGTGATATAGGCCAGCGGAGGTTCAGCACCGGGCAGAAAGTGAACCTCGACGGGGGCTGCTCCTGAAGGAGAGGGCTTCATGGAAACCTTATGGGTGGACAGCACTTTCCCTGAACTGGCCTCAATCGCCGTAATGGTTTCTCCTGGGTCGCCTAAATCCGAGTGCCGGACCGTACTCGTGACTAACAAGCGGTCAAGGTCATCATGGAGGGCGATTCCATGGGGATAACGAATAAAGGCTGAGTCTGAAGGTGGAGTCTTGATGGATTTGATAGGCTTATCCGTGCTGGCATTGCCTACGATAACGTTACTAGACCCCATACAGGTGAGATACCAAGTTTGCTTATCTTTGGAGAAGGCCATGTCTTCCAGGACTTTGCATTGGGGAATCTCTACCATTTTCATCCGATAGGGAAACTGGGTCATGTCCAGGACATGCAAGATGCTTTTTTCTAGGGCGGTTATGTAGATTTTGCTATGGTCTTGGTTATAGTAAAGATGATGGGCCACCAAACCAGGGGGCAGGGGGATATCCATCAGCATTTTGCCAAAATTGGGTGAATTGGGGTCAACATCGATGATGGCGAGCCCCTCTTTTTGAATGCGCTGCTCTGGTTTTGCCTCGTAATTGAGCATGGCGAGAATTTCTCCCTGAGCGCGGGGGGCAAACAACATCGGAACTATTAAACTAAGCGTAAGGGCAACAGTGTAAAAAACGGGAAGAGGGTATCTTTGTTTCATAGCAACAAACCTTCTTAGGCCGTGTGTAAAGTGCTCTACCTTTTAACCCATTTTTAGTTTGAAATATCGGATTTGTCTTTATGGGCTGAGTCAGAGGTAGATAAAATAGATTCTAAATTTAAATCCCGAATAGCCTGTACAGCGCATTCCCACCGGCCTTCAGCGCATAGTCCGCTTATTCCAGCATTTTCGTAAGCTTCAAGCGCGGCCTCTAAACAGGCGAGTCGAATCGCTTCTGCGACTTTAGTATTATTCATAATTAGCTTAGTTTAGTCACTGTATCCGATTTTTTATACCTTCACGAGAATTGCAGCGCTATTTGAAGAGGTGAGACTTTTAATTTTGGAGGATCGTCTCGTAACAGTACCTAGAGTTAATTCACCCGTAAATAGAGAACATTGCAGAAGTGAGGGGACGGTGTTTTGTGAACTTGTTTTTCCTCCCTGAAAAAAGGGTCTGCGGGAATCTTTCTATCCTTTAGCTCCACACCGCACTCACTGATTAAATACCTAAAAACTTTTGCCGAGGTACTTAGTAGGTACCGGTCATCATGGCTGTGCAGACCGGGAATAATCGGCAACAGAGCAACTTTTTTTTAAAACAAATATTTAGTATACTCCTTAAGATATATTCTTCGATGGAAGGCATTATCTATGACTGACATCTCTGTGGCTATCGCGTTACATGTACTGGGAGTCGTCTGGTGGATCGGCGGCCTAGCGCTGGTGACTACGGTCGTACTGCCGCAATTGCGCAGCGATCCGGTCAACGCCCTGGAGCGCTTTCACACCATCGAGCGCCGGTTTGCGCCCCAGGTCCGTATAGCGGTGCTGATTGTAGGCGCCTCTGGCGGTTGGCTGCTTTATCGGCTACAACTCTACCATGTCCTTAACGAGCCGGCTTTCTGGTGGTTGCCGGCAATGATGGCGTTGTGGACGCTGTTCTTTCTTATGTTATTCATTCTCGGGCCGACCGGCGTGCTACGCCACATTATGTCTGGTCCGCTAAATGCCGATCTGACGCGCCGGTTGGCGCGCATGCACTTGCTACATACTGTGCTGCTAATTGTGGCGCTCGTTATCATTGCGGGTGCTGTGGCAGGCAATCACGGCTGAGGTTGCTGGGAGCCAAGCGCCGTAGCATCATTGCCGCCTCATTGTCCTCGGCTCCATAGTCCACCAGCTCGAATAACACATGTGCGCCTATGCCTGCGCCCAAATCCCACGCTGATGACCGATTCATGGAACGCGGGATAGCGGCTATTATTAACAGACCGCGAAGCGCGAAGAGATCCCACTAACGCGCTCATCACATCTCACATCTTCGCTGAATGCTCTGATCGCCAGCAGCGGATCACGATTATGGTTCCCTACGCCGCGTTATCGCCTGTAATAAGCTCGGTGACATGAATAGTTTCTGGATCATCGGCGTGCTCCAGCAGAAGACGACGGACACGATCCTGCCACGCTTCGGCGAAAGCAGCGAGCACCTCGGTATCGGCATACCCTTGCAGGACTGCCATGATACGTTTTTGTTGCGCGGCATCCATCGGCACGGTACCCGCATTGAAGCTCACGGCGACAGCGGTTCCCGTATCCAGCCGCTTAAAATGTACCGCACCGCCATTAGTCCCGGAAGCTGAGGCGAAATCGAGCAGACTGTTGCGGGCAAACCGCCCACCGAGACCTTTGAATCCGCCGCCCCCGGCCGCACCGGTAAGCAGCGTTAGAACCTGGGCCATCACGCCGCTGGTGCCGTCGTGTTCCGGCGCCGGCATTTGTACTGTGACGCCGCCCCGTTCGGGCAGTGTGTCTGGGTAGAGCGCAGCCAGCGCGGCGCGACCGGTGAGAAATGCTCCCACCACCGTGGGGCAGGAGTGGCCCGCCAAGCGCACTGCGTCCGCGTAACGATAATCTATGATACCGTCAGCGCTTGCGCCAAGCAGCTGAGCCAGCGGGTCGCGTACGCGCACCACCGGTGCTTCATCGAAGAAATTTGGAAAACTCATGTTATTGTCCCCTAGGATTAGCCGCTTCTTTCGAACTCGACCAGCTCACCTCAGCGGCGTCGCGTTGAGCCACCTGCCGGAAAACCGCTTAACCTGATGAGCAGTGGCAGCGCGGACCATGATCGTTGACGAGACAGATGTGCTCGCCGGGAGTGAGCGCGTTCAGAGCGGTGAAAGTTGCTGTATGCCGAGAGCGGCGGCCGATGCTGCAGGCATCAAAAAGGTAGCTGGCTTGCTGCTCACACTAACAATGGGGGCATGGCCATAAGGCATTGTGCCAGCATCCATACCGTTAATACATGTATATTATATGCTATTTATAATGACCGTTCCACAAGCTTTCACGAGAATTGCCGTGTCATTTGAAGAGGCAAGACTTTTTGTTCTGGTAGGTTCTCTCATGATAAATGCTCGCTTTCTTTCGGTAATCATTGATTATCTTCCCATGCTGTGCTAAATAAGAAGTATAATAAATACGCTTTTCCTATGAGCGAATCAACTTTAAACCAAGACGAGATCATTGTTGCCCTGCATGAAGTGATTGATCCCGAGGCCGGTGTCAGTATAGTCGACCTGGGTCTTATCTATCATATTCAGATGTATGAGCGCCGCATTGATATCCGGATGACGATGACCACGCCTGCCTGTCCCTTGCATGAGTCTATCCGTGCTGAGATAAAAGCAGCGATTGGGCGTTGTTTACCGGAGATTAGTGAAGTGTCCGTGGAATTGGTATGGGATCCTCCCTGGCACCCGGATAGGATGTCTGAAAGGGCTAAACGCCAACTAGGTTGGTTTGGCCGGTAGGAAATAAAGTATTACTTTTGGCGGGGAATTGATGGTGCTTAGATGATCTATCGCGTGCCTTTATTCGTGTTAGGGTTTTTTTGCCTGCCTGCTACTCTTTTAGCGCCGCCCATGGTAGCAGGCTTGTGTGGCGTGCTTATCAGCCTTGAGGGGAGTGTTGGCCTGGGTGCCCGCCGGGCTTATGAATGCCTCATCTTTAGGGTAGGAGGAGTGCTCCTCATTCGCGGGCAGCATCTGCAAGCAAGGGCAGGGATTGTTTGAGCCAGGGAAAGAGTAAGCCCCTATCGGCTGATCTCCTCTTCTTTCCTGCCGCAGCTGCTTTGGCGGTGATCGCCATGCCGGGTTGGCTAGCCATATTACAGGGTTGGATATCTGCCCCTGGGCCTTATTGGCATGGGCATGAGATGTTGCTGGGTTATGCTTTTGCCGTGGTCTCTGGGTACCTTATCAGCCGGGTATCGCTAGTGACGGTGGGGCTCCTTTTCGTCAGCTGGTTTGCTGCGCGCCTGGCTGCTCTTGGCCTTATGGGAGAGGGATGGCAAGCAGCCTTACCGGGCCTGATTTTTGCCGGGCTGGCGGCCTATTTCGCTGCATCTCCTTTCCTGCGGGCAGCAAAGAAACTTGAAAACCGGGTTTTTGGACCTTTGTTTATCGGGATTGGCATTTGCGAGCTTATTTACCAGTTAGGGGTGAGCAAGGTAGTGCCTGGCGCGGAACCCTTTGCCTTGCTGATGGCTGTGGATTTATTTGCGTTGCTCTTATTGCTTATGGGGGGACGCGTGATTGCGCCGGCGGTAGCAGGTCATTTTCATCGGCGTGGGGAGGTTCTGGCTGCCCGAGTCCAGCCTCGTTTGGAGCGGACGGCCATTTTATGTATGCTGGGGATGATCATACTGGATATGATTCCAGGCGCAGCCCCGGCTGGGGGAATATTTGCTCTAGGCGCCAGTGCTGTGACCGCGATCCGAGCCTGGCGCTGGCGGTTGTGGCGGGTATTGGATACCCCCCATCTATGGGCGCTAGGTTTGGGCTATCTTTGGCTTGTTCCAGGTCTCGGCCTCAAGGGGTGGGCGCAGCTTACGGGGAGTCTTAGTTTAGACTGGGCGTTCCACGGCATTACCGTTGGCGCGCTTGGAACATTGACCCTTGTTGTGATGGCCCGTACCCGCTTGCAGCGGAGCCGTCAAGGGCTTGAGGATTTTAGAGATATAGGTGTCGCGGCATTAGGGGTGAGCCTCGCTGCGATACTACGCTTGGGCGCACCGTTGGCGGATGGAGAGTATATGTTCTTGCTTTTATGGGGCTCTGCCATCGCTTGGTCGGTTGCCTTTAGTCTGCTATTGCGCCGTTTAATTCTCATTTATCGCAAAGGGCCGGAAGGAGCAAGAAAAAGACCAGAATATTAAGAGCATGGTGGCGTCAGGGACCGTGGTTTATTTTGAGGTAAACACTGGTCTTTTCAAACCACCAAAGTATCCATGAGATCAATCATGAATTCTGTATTTTCTTGATTGACCGCTTCCCAGCCGCTGAAACCAAGACTTTTTAAAACTCCTTGACCTTTCTCATTTTCCATCATGCCCATGAGGGCTCCTAATAGCTTTTCTTGTTTATCCGCCAAAGCGGGGCCGAGCATCAGAGAGTGATGAATAAGCCGAATCTGGCTGCTAACCAGAATTCGAAGCTGGCTTTTAACCATGGAAGATAAGTTATCGAAGGCTTCGGCCAAGAAAATTCCTACATCACTTTCGCCCCGCAGCAAATCCTTTGCAACCATGAGGTAATTATCTCGGATGTTCAGTTGTATATTGGCCGAATTCAAATCGGCCGGCTCAAGCATGATGAGACCTACCATGTGGATATCCGGATCATTGGTAATAGCCACTTTCACTCCGGCTTCCAAATCTTCCACGGTTTTTGCGGGACTACGGGTATGAACAGCGACGGTGGCTTCGTCCGCTTCATCTTTTGGCTTAACTAAAGCGGTGAACCCTTTTTCTCTCACCAGCATTGAGGTATCGTAGGGATTGGCATAAATTAAATCTACTTTCCCTGCATCGATGGCATCGCGCTGGGTTTGAAAATCATTATACATTTCCAGGTGGACAGCTTCACCCAGGGCTTTCTGTAGCCAGGTATTAAAAATATACCAGCCGGATAAATGATCCGGGGTAAAATCTGGACTAACGGTAAAATTATAGGACATGAATACCTCTCCGTGGTTGCAGATTAGAATAGGCTTGGATACTGGCCAATGCATTCTTCGATCTTTTTATGGGAAGCTTTGCGGCGCACCGAGGTATAACCGATGACTTTGCCGTTGCGGATATTGGGAAGCACGGTTGCTTTAACCCAGTAGTAACCGCCATCTTTGCGAAGATTTTTGATGAATCCCTGCCATTTATCTCCTCTTTTCAAGGTATCCCATAGATCTTTGTATATGGTCGGTGGTATGTCGGGGTGCTTTAGAATGGAATGGGGAACACCGATTAATTCTTCTTTGGCATAGCCGGACATATCGACAAAAGATTGGTTGCAGTGGGTGATGCGCCCCTCTGGATCGGTTCTAGAAACAATGAGGCGGCCGTCTGGATAAGGCGTTTCCATCTCCGTGTAGAGAATACGACGTGGTCCAATGCCATAGAGATCTAGCATAGCTTGTCTATAATCTCCTACAATATCTTCGGGTACCATATCCCTGATCATTTAGTTCCTCTCTTCGGATAGAATGGCGTATTGAAAAATACCTGTCTGAATTTGCAGTCAATCTTCCAAAATATTGTTTAATAGGGAGTCCATGGGCTCTCTCATATCATTGAAGCGATGCTTTCAGCCGCCCTTTTGACATCAAGAAAAATTAACCCAAGTTTTGCGCGGGGTTTTGCCATGACTGTGAGTACGGCTTCATCGCCTGCATAGGTCATTAGCACATAGCCGTGATCCCCTTTTATCAGAACTTGCTCCAGAGCCCCACGTTCTAGTTCTTTGGCGCTTCTATCACCTAACGACAGCATGGCAGCGCTCATGGCGCCGACCCTGTCTTCATCGAGGGTAGTAGGTAAAACCGCGGCTATCATTAGACCATCGGTTGAAATGACTCCAGATGCCTCGATATCGGCAGAGGTGCTATTGAGATCATTGAGGACAGCAGTCAGCATATCTGCGCGCATTTCATGCTCCTATTACCAATCCATTTTAAGAAGAGAAAGATTATTTAAGTAAGTATGTATTGAAATAGGGATTGGGGATCTAGACGGGGTTCACAGAATGGGGTTCTTTCGCTCAACCTCATGTCCTAATTATTATTGACATAACATGTTATGTTATAACATTATATAAATTTAGAGAGTGAATGCAAGTGATTATATTGAGATGGGCAAGTCTCTGCTGGGGGATGCTGTTTTTGTTGCCTTTTTTTAAGGCACAAGCAATGGACGACGCCGTAGCATTGGAAGCGTTAGTGGTGACGGCTGATCCCTTGGGCAGAAGCGAGGAGGATATATTGCAGCCTACTTCGGTACTGATGGGTAAGGCGTTATCGATTAAGGATAAACGCAATATTGGGGAGGCTGTGGCTGGGGAACTCGGGGTGACTTCCAGCGACTTTGGCCCTGCGGTAGGCCGTCCAATTATCCGGGGTTTGGGCGGAACCCGCGTTCGCGTATTAGAAGACGGCATTGGGGCCATGGATGTTTCCGCTATCAGTCCGGACCATGCGGTGGCTGTCCAACCTTTCTTTGCGGATCAGATTGAAATTTTCAAGGGGCCGGCTACTTTACTATACGGCAGTGGTGCTATTGGGGGAGTGGTTAATATTGTCGACCACCGAATTCTCGATTATGTCCCCGAAGCCATTGAGGGGGATGTGTACGGCCATTATGATTCGGTTGCTGATGACGCTACCGGCGTTTTTCGCTTTAATGCCGGTGCAGGCGATTTTGCATTTCACCTGGCTGGCCTTTTGCGGGATACGGAGGATTATGGTATTCCGGGATTTGCCCAGGTTAATCCTGAGCCGGGCGCGAAAAGTGGAACACTTGCAAACAGCGATGTCCACACCAAGAATTTTACCGGTGGTTTATCTCTCGTTCGTGATGAGGGATTTTTAGGGCTTGCCGTGAGTCGCCTCACCAATGAATATGGTGTCCCTGGTGAGCATGGGCATGAAGATGAAGCAGGGCAGGCGCACGAAGAGGGCGGAGTCCGTATTGATCAAGCCCAGACCCGTCTTGATATTAAAGGGACCTTATACTTACCTTTAGCGGGAATCCAAACCATTAAAACCCGATGGGGCCATAATGATCATACCCATCAGGAATTTGAGCCCTCTGGGCTGGCTAGCACGATTTTAAATAACAAAGAGTGGGAGGGTCGGGTTGAATTTCTTCATACTCCTTTTGGAGAGTGGGAGGGGGTCGCTGGATTGCAATACCGCAACCGGGACCTTTCCGCTAGAGGAGAGGAGGCTTTCATGCCTCCCTCCTCGCGGATGGATTCTATAAGTGTCTTTATTTTAGAAGAGCGTGCTTGGCGACGCTGGCATTTCGAGATGGGGGGGCGATTTGAGCATCAGGTAGCTAAGAAATCAGAGGGTGGCCCGCACGCGAGCCATAATCTATTCAGTATCTCTGGCGGAGCCATGTGGGATTTCTGGAAAGACTATGCTGTCGGCTTCAATGTTTCCCATTCCGAGCGGGCCCCCGCGTTGGAAGAGCTATTTTCAGAAGGTCCCCACCTGGCTACCAATACGTTTGAAATTGGCAATCCTTTCCTGAACAAGGAAATCTCCAATAATTTGGATCTATCCTTGCGTAAGACTCGTTCACATTGGCATTGGAAGTTGAATCTTTTCGCTAATTTCATCAGCGATTTCATTTTCTTACAAGAGCAGGATAAAAATGGCGATGGGATCGCTGATCGGGTTAATTTGGAGGGGGAACCGTCCATGGACCCGGATGGGCTTTTGTTGGTAAACGAAAAACAAGCGGATGCTGAATTTTTTGGAGTAGAATTCGAAACAGTAATAGGTCTATTTGAGGATCATCGCGGCAAGCTGGATCTTCGTTTATGGACCGACTATGTCAGGGGTAAATTGAAAAATGGCGCTAATTTGCCTCGAATAACTCCTTTGCGCTTTGGGAGTGAATTGGATTATGAGCGAGGGCCAGGGTATGCGGGCATTAATCTAATGCGGGTTCAAGCCCAAGATGAGACGGCAGCGCTAGAGACGGAGACCGGGGGCTATACCCTATTAAAGGTTTATATGGGATATCGCTTTGCGCTGGGGCCGGTACAGTATGCTGTTTTCCTGCGGGGGACAAATCTCTTAAACGAGAAAGCTCGGCGCCATACTTCCTTTTTAAAAAATCAGGCTCCTTTACCAGGCCGTTCAGCCATGGTGGGAGTAAACGCGACTTTCTAACTTCTGTTGGCTTGCTTTTCTCAGCAATTTGGAGTTTCGCCATGAATTCGCGCTTCAACGGGCGCTTTGGGTTGGCCACGACTTAGCGCGCAAGACCCTCCATTGGGTATTACCCTCCACGGGCATCACTTCCCGGCCTTCCGCCGGTAGGTCGCCCTCTTGGCAATGGGAAAATGTACCGCGAATTCATGGCGAAACGCGGGTAATGTTGGCCCTCGTGTTCGGCGTGCCGTTTCACTTCGCCTGCCTGCAGCAGGCAGGCGAGCTCACTAGGGGGTTGCTGAACATCCATGTTTAGCTTCAATGTGTTTTTCTGGCATTTGCCGCCGCTTCTGTATGGCGCGGGCAAATTCACGAAGTAACTGCTCGCTTTCCTCCCAGCCTATACAGGCATCGGTGATGCTTTGGCCATAGGTAAGAGGGGTGTTTGGGATGACGTCCTGGCGTCCTGCTACGAGATGGCTTTCCAGCATAACCCCCATGATTCGCCTATCGCCCGCAGCAATTTGTCCCGCAATATCCCTGGCAACCAGAACTTGCTTCTTGGGATTCTTGCTGCTGTTGCCATGGCTGCAATCAATCATGACTTGAGGCCGAAGGCCCGTTTGAATAAGATTATGGGCCGTCTCGTTGACGCTTGCTGCATCGTAATTAGGTTTCTGCCCACCCCGTAAAATGAGATGGCAATCTGGATTTCCGGCAGTTGAAAAAATAGCCGAACGGCCAGCCAAGGTGAGGGAGAGAAAATGATGGGGCTTTGAGGCCGAGACGATAGCGGACATGGCGGCACCTAAGCTGCCGTTGGTCGCATTCTTAAAGCCAACCGGACATGAGAGTCCCGAGGCGAGTTCCCGATGCACTTGACTTTCAGTTGTGCGAGCCCCGATTGCGCCCCAGGCAATTAGATCAGCGATATATTGTGGGCTAACGAGATCCAGGTATTCGGTGCCTGCCGGCACACCTGTTTCGGCCAGATCCAACAGCAGCCTGCGGGCCAAGCGCAAGCCTTCATTAATCTGAAAGCTGCCGTCCAAATGGGGATCGTTAATAAGCCCTTTCCAGCCTACTGTAGAGCGAGGTTTCTCAAAATAAACGCGCATGACGATGAGCAATTCATCGGCAAGCTCATCAATTAGTAGCTTGAGTCTTTTCCCATAATCCCGTGCAGCCTGGGGATCATGGATGGAGCAGGGGCCAGCGACCACCAGCAGGCGGTCATCTTTCCCGCCGAGCACTTCCTGAATGGCTTGCCGGGTTCGATAGACTGTTTTTGATGCCTCGCTGGTAATGGGCAAGCCTTCATGGAGTTGGGCCGGGGGAATAACTTCTTGAATGTTCTTAATGCGAAGATCTTCAGTAGGAAAGCTCATAGGTTAATTATTTCCGTTACGCTAACGCCCTATTTTACTTGCTGTTCAATTCGGGCACGATCATTTATGAATATACGAAATGCTACTGAAACAGTTCAGCGTTGAGGGTAAGATGGACCCAGATGCTAGCTCCATAGCCTAAGGCAATAGCCCAGATCCATTTCAAATGGGCAAAAAAAGTATAAACTCCCCGGGCTTGGCCCATCACTGCTACTCCCGCTGCTGAACCGATGGAAAGCAATGAGCCCCCAACCCCAGCGGTCAGGGTTACTAACAGCCATTGGCCGTGTCCCATGTCCGGCTCCATGGAGAGTACCGCAAACATGACCGGGATATTATCTACGATAGCAGAGAGTATGCCTACTAGAATATTGGCGGTGGTTGGTCCTAGATCCACGTACATGAATTGGGAACCTAGCGCCAGATAGCCAATGGCGCCCAATCCACCGACACAAAGAATAATGCCATAGAAGAACATCAGAGTATCCCATTCCGCCCGTTCTAATTGCTCAAATATGTTAAATGGCTTGGCAACGGGTTGGGGTTGCCCGCCGTTTTGCACTTTTTTACCATCCCACTGTGTTAAAGGGCTGAGTGTGGCTTGATCGCGGCGCTTGAGGTAGTAACCAAAGAATTTAAGCAGCCCCAGTCCGGTCATCATGCCCAACACGGGCGGCAAGTGGAGGAAATTATGGAAGCTAACCGCCATGGTAATCGTGACGATAAACAGGCCGACGACGATCCAGGCGCCGTTTTTCAGCGCCACATGCTCATCCAGGGCCGGCGGGCGCGCTTTAGGAACAGCAAAGGCCATAAACGCTGCGGGCACCAACCAATTAACCACAGAGGGCAGGAACAAGACAAAAAACTCTTGAAATTCCACTATACCCTTCTGCCATACCATAAGGGTTGTGATGTCGCCAAAAGGACTGAAGGCGCCTCCCGCATTGGCCGCCACTACCACATTGGTGCAAGCGACTACGACAAAGTGGTGATTGCTGCCTCCAACCGCCATGACCACCGTTGCCATCAATAGGGCTGTGGTAAGGTTATCGGCGATAGGGGAGATAAAAAAAGCAAGCAAGCCCGTCAGCCAGAAGATGGTGCGCAGGGAGAAGCCTTGTGAAACCAGCCAAGCACGCAGAACCTCGAATACTCTTCGCTCGGCCATGGTGTTAATATAGGTCATAGCCGCCAGCAAAAATAAAAAGAGTTCCACAAACTCCAGCAAGTTATGACGAAGGGCTTCCCCGGCTGCCCCAGGCGTTCCGTTTTGGACCTCCGCGGCTGCAACAAGCGCCCAGATAATGCCCGCAGCGACAATTACCGGTTTGGATTTTCGTAAGTGTAGCCGCTCCTCCAGGATTACTATCCCATAGGCCATTACGAAGATGAACAGCGCGCTATAGCCTGCCCAATGCTGGGTGAGATCGAGAGATTCAGATGCCTCGGCCGCGAAGCTCAACTCCGGCGCGATAAAGAGGGCCAACAGCATCCCAAGTGCTCGGCTCTTCTCCAGCAAGGCAATTTGAGAAAAGGCTCGGTGCATTACTTATCCTTGATTAATAAAAAAATAATGGTCAATGATACCTTAAGTCAAAACAGCGGTAAGTACTTATGATTGAGAATAGGCACAAACGCCAACTTCCTAGAGGAAATTTGGCAAGTTGTTGGTTTCTTAAAGAATATTATTACCGCGAGTTATCTATATATATTTTTTGAGCAAGGTGGTTGAGCGATGTCGTTTATTCATTATCGCATTATTCCCAAAAATCCCCAGGCCCACCTGTTCCAGGTGACGCTTACTATTTTAGAGCCTGCTCCCGAAGGCCAGTGTTTGTCGCTACCGGCATGGATTCCTGGGAGCTATTTGATCCGCGATTTTGCCAAGCACGTGGTCCAGCTTAGGGCCGAATCCCAAGGGCATCCCCTTCCCGTCGAAAAATTGAGCAAATCTCTCTGGCAATGCGCGCCGAGCGGGGGGCCAGTGACAATTAACTATGAGGTCTATGCCTGGGACAGCTCTGTGCGGGCCGCCCATCTGGACACCTTCCATGGTTTTTTCAACGGAACCAGCGTTTTTCTGCGGGTAGAAGGGCAGGCTCATGAACCCTGCACCGTCACCCTTTTACCGCCAGAGGGGGAAACTTACCGCCACTGGCGGGTGGCTACCGCTTTACCTCGGGCTGGCGCCGAGCCGTATGGTTTTGGCGACTATCAGGCGGGGGACTATGAGGAACTGGTTGATCATCCCGTGGAAATGGGTGAGTTTAGCCTGGTTACCTTCGAGGCTTGCGGCGTTCCCCACGATATCGCCATCACCGGCCGTCATCGGGCTGATATGGAACGTCTGAGCCGGGATCTGAAGATCTTATGCGAGCACCATATCCGCTTCTTCGGTGAACCAGCGCCTATGGATCGGTATGTCTTTTTGGTGACCGCCGTGGGCGAAGGATATGGGGGACTGGAACATCGAGCTTCGTGTGCTTTGTTATGCAATCGGAGCGACTTGCCCCAAGCAGGAGAAACCGAAGTTGGGGAAGGTTACCGGAATTTTCTTGGCCTATGCAGTCATGAATATTTCCATACCTGGAATATCAAGCGTATCAAGCCCGCCGCTTTTGTCCCTTACGATCTTCAGCAAGAGAATTACACCCGCCTGCTTTGGGCTTTTGAAGGGATTACCTCCTATTATGACGATCTGGGGCTGGTGCGCTCGGGGCTGATTAGCCAAGAGAGTTATTTGGAGTTGCTGGGACAGACCATCACCCGGGTGTTGCGAGGCTCGGGCCGGCTTAAGCAAAATCTAGCCGAATCCAGCTTTGATGCCTGGACGAAATTTTACCAGCAGGATGAAAATGCTCCCAATGCTATCGTGAGTTACTATACCAAGGGTGCATTGGTAGCCCTGGCGCTGGATCTAACCCTGCGGTGGGAAACCCACGGCGAGTGTTCCTTGGATGGGGTGATGCGGGCATTATGGGAAAGTTATGGTAAGACGGGGGTAGGCGTGCCTGAAGACGGGGTAGAACGTCAGGTTGCCGAGGTTTCAGGATTGGATATAACGGATTTCTTTGAAGTAGCGCTGCGGCGGGCGGAGGATCTTCCCTTGCAAGCGCTGTTGGCCCAGGTAGGGATTTGCTATGCCCTGCGCGTCCCGGAATCCAGTGATGATAAAGGCGGCAAGCCTGGCAAAGGGGGCACGCCTCGCGCTAGGCTAGGCATCCGCTTGGTTCCGAATGAAAAAGAGGCCAGGATCAGCCAAGTCTTCGATGAGAGCGCGGCTCAATGGGCCGGGCTCTCAGCCGGGGATAGCCTCATTGCCGTAGATGGTATCAGGGTGACCGCCAGCAATTTGGAGAAAGTCATTAGCTCTTATCCAGGAGGAGCGAGAGTTATCATCCATGCTTTTCGGCGGGATGAATTGCGGGAGTTTGAGGCTGCTTTGCAACTGCCTCCCAAGGATACCTGCGTGCTGACTATTGATGAAGACGCCTCCCCAACCGCTGTAGTGGCCCGGGAGGCTTGGTTATTGGAGTTTCGCCATGACTGATGTCGATTTTGTTCCTACAAAACCTCATCCGCCTGGAGAATTCGCGCTTCAATGGGTGCCTTGGGCTGGCCACGACTTAGCGCGCAAGGCCCTCGGTTGGGTATCACCCTCCACGCGCATCACTTCCCCTCCTACCGAGGGTAGGTCGCGCTCTTGGCAACAGGGAAAATATACCGCCAATTGTGGGCGAAACGCAAGTCATGTTGGCCCTCGCGCTCGATGCGCCGTTTCACTTCGCACTCTCACTGGGGGGTCATTCAACATCCATGTTTAATTCCAATGCTCAAGTATCCTAGCGACAGCCGCGGAAAAGGGGGTTAAGGTGAGCCCATGTAAAATACTACTAGTGGATGATGAGCGCTTCGTCCTTTCAATGCTGGCACAGGGATTACGTAACGTTGGTTATGAAGTGTTTGAAGCAGTCTCCGGTCAGGCGGCCATGCTTTTTGCCGAGGAGGTCAAGCCTACTATTGCGGTTGTGGATATTCGCATGCCGGAGATGTCAGGTATAGAAGTGGGCCACTGGTTCAGGAGGCAAGGGATTCCTTTCATTTTTCTCTCTGCCTACGATGATAATGAAACAGTAAAAATGGCTGCCAAAGCAGGCGCGTTAGGCTATCTTGTTAAGCCTATCGGAGTTCCTCAGTTATTACCCACCATCCATGCTGCCAGAGAACGCGCCGATGAAATTGGAAGGCTTAAGGAAACGGAATCCCAATTGAATGCGGCCCTAAGAGGGAGTCGGGAAATTAGTATCGCGGTAGGGCTATTAATGGAGCGTTACCACCTTACCGAGAAAGATGCCTTTGAGCGCCTGCGGACCCATGCCAGAGTACAACGCTGCAAGTTACACGATTTAGCGCGAAATATTATAGGCGCCAGTGAGCAACTTAATTGTTTTAAGTAAGGTATAAAATTGAGCAATTCTGGGGTAGACCAGAAGCGGGTTAAAGGCAAAGCTACGCTTAATTTAGTTGCCGATTGCGCGAAGGAAGTGTGCCGAAGTGAAGGATGGGTCGATGGAGTGACGGCAGTGTTAGAGCGTATCGGCAAGGAATTTTCTCTGGGCCGTGCGTACGTAGCGGAATACCTGCTTACAGAATCCTCTGAATTACAGCTGTTCATTCATCAGGAGTGGCCAAAGTGTTACGGGAAGCTTGCTATTGGCAGCTCTAAGAAAAAGCAAGTTTTTTTGGGACGTAGAGAAGTTATCCACAAGTGGTGGCAGAGCTTGTCCCAGCAAAAAATACTGCCGATCAAGATAAATAATTTTCCATGGGAAGCGCGCCTCGAACTTGGCTCCGCAGAGGGAGGCACTTTGTTGGCTATTCTCCTTGTTGTGGAGGGGAAACCATGGGGCCTTTTGGGTTGTTATGAAAACTCAGAGCGTTGTTGGAATAAGCAAGAGATAATAGCATTACAGCTCGTTGGAAAGATTCTGTCAGCTTCTATTGAACGGGGTAACAAGCTTAGACAGAGAATGGAAAGGCGGGAGAAACTCGCAAAATTAGTTGAAAAAATTCCTGAGATTTTTTGGGCGCTGGAGAATAATAAACTAAAGCTATTATATGTTAGTCCTGCATTTGAGCGGATGTGGGGTTGTTCGCAAAAAGAACTTGCCAGCAACCCGGTAGGATTTCTAAAAAACACCCATCCTGAAGAGAGAAGCTGTAGCGAGGAAGGTATCTTTAGCTCGAATTTTTTGCAAAAACAAAGAGAATCCTCGATTCATGAAGAGCAATTTCGCATCCTCACCCCGGATGGTAAAACCCGGTGGATTAATATGCGTAACTCAATTTTAATTGAGGGGAAGGAGAGCACCGGACTGATGATGGGGTTGGCAACGGATGTTACTGAATACAAACAGCAGGAAATGCGTTGGTTGAGCCAGAGGGAGTCATTGATAGGGGAGGTACATCATCGGATAAAAAATCATCTCCAGGGACTGATGGGTCTATTGGAGCAGCATATCCACCATGCTCCCGAGCTAGCTCAACCTATCCAATCGGCCATTAGCCAGATTGCTGCAGTGTCTGCTATCCATGGTCTTCAGGCGAGCAATAAAGGTGGCCAGATAAAATTAGCAGAAACGGTGGAAGCGATTTGTCAGAATACCGCCCGGCTCGCTGATTGCAGTATCCATCTGGATGTTATTCAGTCAGCTGGCCTTGTTATCATCGTGGAGCAGGAAGCCGTTCCAGTGGCCCTTATCGTCAACGAATTGGTACTAAACGCCTGCAAGCACAGGAATTCAAACAAGGGAGAGATCCAGGTGCGGGTAACCATGAATGCTCCCAGGAAAAGCGCTGAGCTGCTAATTCGCAATAACAAAGCCCATTTGCATAAAGAGTTTGATTTTAATTCAGGCCAAGGGCTTGGCACAGGGTTGGGATTGGTCAAATCGTTACTGCCTCCCGTGGGCGCAATGCTTACCATTAAAGAGCGCGAAGGTGGAGTTGAAGCCTGCTTTAAGCTAAGTTTACCCGTCCTTCGGTCTGCCTAACATTGGAGTTTGGCAATGACTGGCTGCGGCTCGCTCTCTCTTCGCCTTGTTAAGCTGGCCAATTTGCGTTTCCTCGCAGCCCTCGGGCAAGCTGGGCCTGCCTGCCGCAATTAGAGGGGGCGTCATACTTCCCTGCCTTCCTGAATGTTTCTAGGTGTCGGTATTCAGCTTTGAGAGTATCCTTTAACACATCTTCCTAATAACTTGACACCGTTAACTCCTTTGTCATACCGTATCCAGAATATGTTGGCCCTAGACCTCGGCAGCATGTCATAGAAATGACGATTCTATGTGTTTCCCCAGGGATATTACCCTGTTGTGTATGCGCCTCTGTCCCAGCCCCCGATGGCGTATTGTTGCAAGTAGAGAAAATCTATAAGCCTGGATAGGATTAAATTTTTCAGATCCTGAAAAACAATAATCTGTCGGCGTTAATTTTAAAAACGCCTGAGTTTCCGGAATGCTTTAGTCTATTAACAGACTGATTTGCCATGACTTGCGAAAATAACATCCTTTGCTATCTCTACGAAAAAAGCACCCCTTTACCAACATGAAGAAGCGACTGGCTATTTATGAAATTTGCCCGGTAGGGCGGTAGCGTGCTTAAGGCGTTGAATATGATTGATTTGCATTGCCATATTTTGCCTGGAATCGATGACGGGGCTTCTGATTTGGATACTTCCCTAGCCATGGCTCGCCTGGCGGTAGGAGAGGGAGTATCGACCATCGCGTGTACGCCCCATATCTATCCCGGGCTCTATGAAAATACAGTAGAGGGAATTCGGGCAGCCATAGAAAAGTTACGCTTGGCGCTGGCTGCCGAGGATATCCCGCTAGCATTGGTTATGGGCGCGGATATCCAAATTACCCCTGATCTGGGGAGAAAGCTGCAGACGGGTGAGGTGCCTACCCTAAACGGTTCCCGCTATTTTCTCTTTGAGCCGCCTCACCATGTTTGCCCGCCAGGGTTCTCCGAACTAGCCTTCCGATTTTCCGCCATGGGTTATGTGCCCCTTATCACCCATCCTGAGCGGCTGACTTGGATCGGCGATCACTATGAGGTGTTCGTTGACTTGGCGCTAAAAGGAGTTTGGATGCAGATAACCTCAGGCAGTCTTACCGGCCGTTTCGGGCGTAGCGCCCGCTATTGGGGAGAGCGTATGCTGGATGAGGGATTAGTGTATCTGCTTGCAACGGATGCCCATGGTTTGGAGCGCCGCCCGCCTTTGTTGAGCGAAGGGGCCATAGCTGCAGAGAAATGGGTCGGCGAGGAAGAGGCTAGGCGGCTGGTCAAGGGCCGGCCCCAAGCCATTCTTGCCGATGAGGCGCCTGATTCTGTTCCCCTTCCCCCCGCACTTAGGCCAGGAGTGGGTCCGGCGATTGGGACAAACCCGGCGGGAGTGGGACAACGGTTGTTCCGGTGGCTTGGGATTGGAGAATAAATTTTACCTACTCTCTTCTACTATCTTCTCAAGGCGCTTAAAATTGGAATCTGCGACACTGCATACTTAAAGGGAAGGCCCAATGAGCAACGAAGAGCAATCTCATCTTCCGGTTCCTAACCCTCAATCCGCCGGCGCGTTGGCCGATCGCCCCTCCTCCTCCATGGCCTTCCCGCAGTCGGGAGAATATCGCGGCCATCATGATGAGGATGAAATTAATCTGCTTGATTTATGGCAGATTTTAGTTCGCCGTAAGTGGACGGTGATTGTCTTTTTCCTCATTGTGACCACAGCAGGGATTACCGCTAGTTTTCTGATGACTCCTATTTATCGGGCTGGTGTTACTTTGCTTATCGACCGTGAGCCGCCAAAGGTGGTGGACTACCAGGAGATTGCGCCGGTTGAGTCGCCGGCCTCCCGGGAGGATTTCTACCAAACCCAATACGGACTTTTAAAAAGTCGTAGTCTAGCAAAGCAGGTTTTTGAGGAACTTGATTTGGCCCATCATCCGGTTTTTGCCGTGGAACAGAAACCCTCCTTTTGGAGCAGGCTTATGTCCAAGGAAGAGGAAACGGGGGGGCAGGAAAAAGAAAAGCTGATTGAACGGTTTCAAGAAGAAATTACCGTGGAACCCGTCAGAAATTCCCGGCTGGTAAAAATCTATTATGACAGTCCCGATCCGGAGCTATCCGCCCAGGTGGTCGAAACATTGGGCCAGGCGTTTATTACTGCTAATTTGGAACGCCGTTATGATGCTACCGCCTATGCCCGTGATTTTCTAAAAGATCGACTCCTGCAAGTTAAAGCCCGGCTGGAGGAAACGGAGCAAAAATTGGTTGAGTATGCGAACAATCATGAGATCATCACTTTTGAGGAAGGCCAATCCCTTGCGGCGCAAAATTTAAAAGAAATAAGCGCCTCCCTTTCTGAAGCCCAGCAAGAGCGAGCCAAGGCTAAGGCGCTTTACCAGCAGATGCAAAAAACCAAGGGCCAGGGCCTCTCCCAAGTGTTGCAAAGCTCCATGATACAGCAGCTTAAGGAAAGCCTGGTGCGACTAGAAGGGGAATATGGAGAAAATCTTCATATTTATAAACCGGACTATCCCAAGATGAAGCAGCTCCGCGACCAAATCGACAAGCTGGAGGGAAAAATCGACGGGGAGGTAAAAAATATCCGAACCGCCATCCAGTCAAACTATGAAGCGGCGGTAAGCTTGGAAAATTTATTGGCGAGCAAGGTGAAGGCGGCCAAAGAGGAAATCAAGGATCTGGCGCAACGAAGCATTGAGTATCAGGTGCTTAAGCGGGAAACCGATACCAACCGCCAGCTCTACGAAGGGCTGCTGCAGCGTTATAAGGAAGTTGGCGTGGCTGGCGGCGTGGGACTCAACAATATCTCGGTCGTGGACCCGGCCAAAATTCCTTTGGAATTCCACACCCCCAACATTCCGCTCAATACCCTTGTGGCAATGCTGTTAGGGCTTTTTGGTGGCATCGGACTGGCATTTCTGTTTGAACATTTAGACGATACCTTGAAGCAATCGGAAGACATGGAGCGGGTGCTGGGATTATCTGTCTTGGGGCTTATCCCCGCCATTCCTAAGCCGGACAAAAGCCTTTCCGGGGAGGGAGGGCTAGCCTTAATAAGTATTGAGGATAAGCGATCGGCTTTTGCGGAAGCCTATCGTTCCGTGCGTACCGCCTTGCAGTTCTCCACCCCCGAGGGGGCGCCCAAGAGCCTGCTGGTGGTCAGTACCAGCAAGGGGGAGGGAAAGAGCACGACAGCGGCAAGCTTGGCCATTCACTTTGCCCAGGCCGGACAAAAGGTGCTCTTGGTGGATGGGGATTTGCGTAGCCCTTCCCTGCATCGGATTTTGGAAACCCCCAACGACACGGGGCTGACTCACTATTTGGCCGGGGAAGCCACGCCGGTGGACATCAGTCAGCCTACCACCATTCCTAACCTTTTTCTGATTACCACGGGTCCTTTACCCCCCGACCCCGCCGGATTGTTGGGGAGCGCGAAGATGATGTCCTTGCTTTCCACGGCCAAGGAGAAATTTGATCATGTCATCGTGGATTCTCCACCGGTGCTAGGATTAGCGGATGCATTGATATTGGGTAATCTGGTGGATGGGACTTTGTTCGTCGTCGCTGCGGGACATACCCGGCGGGCGTTTGCGCAAGGGGCGATTAAGCGACTGGAAATGGGCCATACTCGGCTTCTGGGCGGGATATTAAACAAATTCGATAGCCGCAGCCATGGCTACGGCTATCACGATTATTACTATTATCAGGGCGATTCCTCGCCTTCTTTACTTTCTTCGGATCAAAAGGTTGCTTAACGGTCTCCTATGGCCGAGTCATCCAAAAAGCTGATAGGGTTACTGCTGGCCGCTTACCGGGATCCTCTCCGATATCAGCAACGGCTGAAAGGCTCCTTGCCGGAACCTTTTCAAAAAGTTTTACAACTCGCGGCGGGCAAAATGCCGGAGGAAATCCAGTCCTTGTGCGCGCGGTGGAACAGCAACCCAGAAGAGTTACGCAAAGCGGCCATCTTTTATGTGGAGCAGTCCTGCCTCCATGATGAGGAGAGTCCCTACCGGATCCTCGGCCTAAATCCGGGCGCCGATCGTCGCAAAATCCGCGCCCACTATCATCTTCTAATGGGGCTCCTTCATCCAGACCGGGCGGAGGCTAGCCAAAGCTGGAGAGATGCCTACGTGGTCCGGGTCAATGCAGCCTATCATAAGCTTCGCTGGTCGGATGGCCATCAAGCCCATGGCGGGGAGACCCAGGTTGCGAAAGCGAAAAACAAGAACAGGGCGCCCGTTCATTCCCGCCAGCGCGGACCAAAACAGAATTTTCTGCTCTACTTGGTGCAGCGGTTTCCCAGAAGCATTCGTTATTTACCCCATTTCATTCTCGGGAGCGGAATGGTCATTACCCTCACATTAATGGCGAATCTTTATCTGCTTCACACCAGAGAGGATGGGGCGAAAGCACCCCTGCCGCCAGAGGAAAACGTCTCTTCCTTAAAAATAGCAAGCATGAAGCCGGAAGAATCTCCGACTCGCCCCGTACCGGAATCGCCCCCGTCCCGGTGGGAGGAGGAAGTAGCCCCATTCGCCCGCCAGGCAGATGAAGAAAAGGTGAAAGCCGATCTGAAGGAAAACCAACCACTAAAAAAGCAGGGAGATGCAGGCCCTCCAGAAGCGCCCGATCCTTCCTTGGCGGCCCCCCAAGCCCGGATTGAGAAAAAGCCGCTATCGATCTTGTCCCGGGAGCAGGCGCCAACGGCAGCCCCATCCCCCCCCGACTCCCCATCGCTTGCTTCCGATAAAGCATTTTCCCCTGGGCCGGTGAAAACCGCCCGGCAAGCTCAACCGGAAGCGCCTCCTCCCTTGCCAGCAACGCTTCAGCCCTCCACGCCTCCCAGGGAGTCTCGGCCTGGGCCGTCCCTAAAGGAAAAAGATTTTGCCGAGAAAAAGAAAAAAATGGCTTTCTCTGGGCTGCCCGGCGCAGCGCCTAATTCCGAAAGCCGTGAAGAGAGGGCAGGGAGGCCACACGAACCCGCGCCATTAGCGGCCTCTTCCGAGATTAAACGCCAGGCGCTAAATCGCCTTATAGAGCATTTTGTAACAGCTTATCAACAGGGTAATTTGGATAAGTTTCTCAGGCTATTTAGCGGCGACGCCAGCACCAATGATTATAGGGGCAAGGCGGCTCTCCGGCAGGACTATACCCGGTTTTTTTCTTCCACCCAGCGGCGGGAGTTGCGATTACAATCCCTCCAATGGCGGATTAAGGGCGACAGGGCCCAAGGAAAAGGACGCTATATCGTGCAGATTGCCAAAGCCAGCGGCACCTTTGAAGGCAAGGGGCAGATTCGTTTTCAAGTGCAAAACCAGCGGGGTGCCCCTCTGATTACGGGGCTTTTCAACACCGTGGATAGCGGACTTCAATAATGCACCTTCCTCAAACCGAGCACAGCCAATCGAATATGACTCTTTCCGGGCAAGCCGAGGCTGTGGAGCCCCGGGATAGGGATTATATCCTGCGAATAGCGCGGCTGATCGGCTGGTTAGTCATCGGCGCCATACTCGTTTGGCGTATTGTCGTGATGGGCATGGCCGAATATTATGCACGGGAGGCCCCGGAAGAAGCCTTGGCATGGGACGCCCGGCACTCCCTTGCGTTGCGCAATCAAGGGGAACGCCTACTCGCGAGCGCGCCGGAGCGGGCCACTCAGCTATTGCAGGAATCCCTGTGGCAGAACCCCGCCGATGGGCGAACGTATGCTTTACTGGCCCTTCTTCGGGAAAGGGCGGGCAACGTGGATGCCGCCCGGCAGCTTATGGAGCGGGCTTCTTTGCTGGCCCCTCGGTTGTGGCCGGTACAGTTGGAGATCGCCGCTTTCTGGTTGCGGCAGCGGGAGTTGGAACGGGCGGTGCAAAGTTGGGATACCGCTTTACAGATGCAGCGTGCTCTTTCCAAGGAAATTTTTCCTGCCCTGCTTGGCATTGCCGAGTATCCCAGCCTACGCCCGGTTCTGCATCCCTTGGCCCAATCCGCTCCGGCCTGGTGGCCCGCCTTTTTTACCTACGCGGCAGTCAACACCGCCCAGCTTGAGACCTTGCGTGATTTATACCATGCTGCGGGAGAGACAACCGCTACCACGGAAGAGCGGCGGGCATTTATTTCCCGGTTGCAACGGGAAGGCCACTGGCTGGAAGCCTATTTTACCTGGCTAAATGCCCTTGATGAGGCGGCCCTGCAAGGGCTGGGGAACCTTTTCAATGGCCATTTCGAACAACCCCTTTCAAACGGCGGGTTTGGGTGGCACTTTAAGCGGCCCCGGGGCGTGGAGATCAATACCGCCCCTACTTATGGAATGGAGGGTAAACGGGCCTTGCGGGTGGCGTTCCTAGGGCAGCGCGTTCGTTTTCAGCATTTATCCCAACCGCTTTTATTACCGCCTGGCCACTATCAGATGGAGGGTAATGTTCGGTTGGATAATTTAGAGACCACCAAGGGCCTGCGATGGGTCGTGTCTTGTCTGACACCTGCTCAGCCGCGGCTGGCTGCTAGTGAGCATTTTGTGGGCGCCAGCCTCTGGCGCCGGTTTAACTTTTCTTTCGATGTGCCAAAGGAAGAGTGTGCGGCGCAGCTGTTGCGCCTGGAACTGGAGGGGCGCGCGCCTGCTGATTTCGAGGCGCGTGGGGTCGCTTGGTTCGATAGCCTAGCGATTGGGCGGATTACGGAATCAACTTTAGCGCGGAATTCCGCTCCTTCGGATTAGCAAAAATCCGCGTAAACTCCTGCCCCCTCGGGCGGGGATACAAGCGGGAACTGCACAGCAGTTCTAGTCGGGTGTTTTCTGGCTTTGCACATAGGCTTTAAGTGTCTCGATAGTTGCCCCGCCCGCGCTACAAGCGAAATACGATCTCGACCACAGCGCGGCGCTCTTGCTCAAGTTCGGGAGGTGGGTATTCAACAAGCGCACGCGCCGGGATGAGGTGGACTTCAAGTTGTTGACCAACACGCTGATCGACAGCTTTGGCGGGTATTCCACGAGCAAATGGACGTGGTCTTCCTCGCCATCGAACTCAAGGATGCGGCAATCGAGTTTCTCGCAAGCTGACTCAAACGCCTCTCGTAGCTGCCCGAGTATATAGCCATCGAAGACCTTGCCTCGGTACTTCGTTGTGAAAACGAGATGGACGACAAGCCGCGTAACGCTGTGTCGGCCTCGTCGATAATCTTCTTGCACACTCACTTGATTTTCTTCGTTGCAGCCTTTAATCTGTAGGCATTGTAGCAATGAACACTGATATGTTGAAAGCCACAAAGATACGCCTCTACCCTACGAGGGAGCAGGCGGAGTTTCTGAACCGCCAGTTCGGTAGCGTGCGGTTTTGCTATAACACCGGCCTTCGCATTATGTCTCACCGCTATAAGCGACACGGCCAATCCTTGAGCGCCAAGTATGACATCAAGAAATTGTTGCCTGTGGCCAAGAAGTCCCGTAAGTATGGATGGTTGAAGGAGGCGGATTCGGTTGCGCTCGCTCAAGCGTGTATCAATCTCGACAAGGCGTTTCAGCGTTTTTTCAAGGAAAAGAAAGGCTATCCCCGGTTCAAGCGCAAGCGTGGCAAGCAGTCGAGCTACCATTGCATGAGCGTGAGCTGCGGTGAAAGCTGGGTCAAGGTGCCGAAGCTCGGCCCCATCAAGGCTAGAGTTCATCGGTCCGTTGAGGGCAAATTGAAAAGCATCACCCTGTCGCGCACCGTTACCGGCAAACACTACGCGTCTCTCCTGTATGAAACCGAGCAACCTGTCCCTGAGCCGATGACGGCTATCGACGCCACCAAGGTGCTCGGCTTGGACATGGGTCTCTCGCACCTGGCGATTGACTCCACTGGACGAAAAGTAGCCAATCCACGCTTTATCAAGCAGGTTCAGAAAAATCTCAAGCGCAAGCAACAGTCGCTGTCACGAAAGCAAAAAGGCAGTTCCAAACGAGCAAAAGCACGCCTACTGGTCGCTAAGGCTCACGAGCGGGTCGCTGATGCCCGCAGTGACTTCCAGCATAAACTGTCCCGGCAGATCGTTGACGACAACCAAGCGGTGATCGTCGAGACGCTGAAAGTCAACAACATGATGAAGAACGCCAAGCTCGCCAAGCATATCGGCGATGCCTCTTGGCACGCCTTGATCGCCAAGCTGGCATACAAGGCCAAGGAGCAGGGCAAACATCTGGTCAAGATCGACCCCTGGTTTGCCAGCTCAAAAACTTGCCATGTATGCCAGCACAAGATGGATGCCATGCCACTAAATATCCGGTCGTGGGCGTGCCCTACCTGCCACACGCGCCATGACCGCGACATCAACGCGGCGCTGAACATCCAACATCAAGGCATTTTGAAGTTGAAGGCGGAAGGGCTGTCCGTCTCTGCCCATCGAGGCTTGCGTAAATCCGGCATGCCGCCGGTGGCTGCCGTTGAAGTGGGAAGCTCCGTCCGATAGGGCGGAGAGCAGTCACCCAGAGCGCTATTAAGTTCTACTTAGAAAAGGAGAATTGTATGAAAAGAAAAAGCTTTTTTATGGTCATCGTGGGGCTGGGAATTAGCTTATCGGCCCAGGCGGAACCTTCCTTTTTAACCTTGTCCCAGGTTGAGGGCATCGTGCTGGTCAATCAGGACAAGCAATTCGCACGGGCCCATAACGGCATGGTTCTAAGAGAAGGCGACCGGGTGGTAACCATGAAGGAATCCCAGGTAGCCCTGCGGTCCGAGCAGCATGATTGCGGCACATTTCTGCAGGAAAATAGCCTGCTGACCGTCCCTGGCAACTTGAATTGCGAAGCCCTCACCCATACGAAAACGGAGCGTTATGCTGCCTTGGGCGATGAGGTTACGGTTCCACCAGCTCCAGGGACGGGCAACGCGGCTCCTCAGGGAGGAGGTAGCACTGCTGCTGCTACTACGCCGGGGACTACCGGGGGCGCTACCGGTGGAGGGATAAGCGCCACTGCTTCCCTTATTGTAGGGGGAGTCGTGGTAGCCGCCGGGGGTGGTCTTGCAGCAGGTCTGGCAGCAACCTCGGAGGCGAGTCCCGATTAGAGATCATCTCTATCCTAAATCCTCCCCCTCATGAAGGGGGAGGAAGGGGAAGGGTTTGTTCCCGCCAAAAAGGAAGAAATAAAATTTTTTCCCCATTCATAAAATATGAGCCATGAGTCCTAAGCTTTCTTCCCGTGGTTTAGAAGAAAAACGCACCCTTTGGATCGTGCTGGCTATCGTGCTCCTGTTTGCCCCTTTGTTTCGGGCCGGGAACAGGCCACTACCCCTGATGATCCTGGAGTTGGCGGCCTTGGTGCTGCTCGCTCTATTTTGGATTCAGTGGAAAAAACAGCGGTCCATCAGCGTTGCCGAGACCGTCATGGTGGGGGGGATTTTGCTTATCCCCTTACTCCAGCTCATCCCTTTGCCCCCACAATTCTGGGCCGAGTTTCTCCCCGGGCGGGCCTTTTACGCCGACGGGCTTCGCCATGCCCTGGGGGAGCAATTTTTTTCCGGGCACTGGCGTCCCCTGGCCCTCATTCCCTCCTACGGAGAGGCCGCCTGGCTAGCCTTGCTTCCTCCGGTGGCGGTTTTTCTGGCCGTCCGGAGTTTGTCTTCTCAGCAGCTACAGAGGCTGATCTATTTATTTTTAGCCATGGCTACGTTCCAGGCCGTGCTGGGGTTAATTCAATACGGCGCGGGTCCAGAAAGCATCTTTCGTTTAGGCAATCAACATTATAGAGACAGCGCGGTAGGCACGTATGTCAGCCGCAATCACCTGGCGGGCCTGCTGGAAATGGCCTTGCCCCTTGCCCTGGCGCTCCTTATGGCGACGGTGGGGCAATCATCCCAACTTGCCTATCAGCGGGGGGGATGGCGCCAGCGCCTGCTAGCCTGGGGCAACCGGCGGGGCAATCGTTCCATGCTGTATGCCGCCATAGCCCTGGTGATTTTGCTGGGTATCATATTTACCCGTTCCCGGGCGGGTATTCTGTTGGCCATGGTGGGACTCTTTCTAAGTTTTCTGGCCTTTGCGGGAAAAATTGGCAATCGAAAAACCTACGGTACAGTGGGGGTGCTCGTCTTCGCGGGGTCGATACTAGCGATAGAAATTGGGCTTGCCCCGGTCTTCAATCGTTTCGCGGCCTTGGATGAGCCCATGCAAGAGGGGCGTTGGGGGATTTTTTCCGGGACACTGGGCGCCATTGGCGAGTTTTTTCCTGTTGGAAGCGGCAGTGGAAGTTTCGCGGCAGTCTTCCAACGTTTTCAGCCGGCGGATTTCGTGGGTGGATTCGTTCACCGGGCGCACAATGATTATCTGGAGTGGCTCCTGGTAGGCGGGTTACCGGTTGCCGTCCTTATTATCGCCGGCCTTTTGCTCTACTTTTGGCAGTGGTTCAAAGTCTGGCGTGGTAACCATGATTCCAGCTTCTCTTTTATTCAGATAGGAGCGGGGATAGGGCTGCTCCTGCTGCTGCTCCATACCCTGGTGGACTTTAATCTCCATATTCCCGCCAACGCTATTTTTTTTGCTTTTCTCCTGGGAATCTTTTTTCATCCGCCAAAAGCGCGGGAGCGCAGGCGGCAAAAAGAAACAATATTGTCAGTGGCAGAGGCCATGCCCTTGAAGCTGCGGGAAATACCACCGGAAAATCAGGTCAATCCTTTTGCTGGATGAGTTTTAAGTTTAAATGGCCGCCCATGATGCTTCCTATAAAAGGCTGTTTTCCCACCCCGAGATGGTAAGAGATCTGCTGCAAGGTTTTGTGCGGGAACCCTGGGTTCAGCAGCTGGATTTTTCTACCCTGGAGAAAGTCAGCGGCAGCTACGTGACGGATGATTTAAGGGAGCGGGAAGACGATATTATCTGGCGCCTCCGCCATCAGGAGGGTTGGATGTATATCTACCTGTTGCTGGAGTTCCAATCCACGGTAGACCCCTATATGGCGGTAAGAGTGCTGGCCTATGTGGGTTTACTCTATCAGGACCTGATTAAAGCTCGGTATATCGCGCCCAATCAGAAATTGCCGCCGGTCTTTCCATTGGTACTTTACAACGGTGGCCCGCGCTGGAGGGCGGCGACGGAGGTCGGTGACCTGATAACGCCGTTAGAGGGCGGGTTGGAACGTTACCGTCCTAGTCTACGCTATCTTTTAGTCGACGAAGGCGATTACCAGGACGAAGCGCTCGCGCCATTGAAAAACCTGGTTGCGAGTTTATTTCGCTTAGAGAACAGCCGGACCCCGGAGGAGCTCTTACAGGTTTTGCGGAACTTGCTACAATGGTTACAAAGCCCGGCGCAGAAGGGGCTGGAGCGTGATTTTACGCTCTGGCTGAAGCGGGTGTTATTACCGGCCCGTCTGCCCGGTGTGGAAATTCCTTCCGTTGCCAGCTTAGAGGAGATGAACAGCATGTTAGCCGAACGCGTGGTGGAATGGACCCAGCAGTGGAAGCAAGAAGGTATTCAAGAGGGTATTCAGCAGGGTATTCAAGAGGGTATTCAGCAGGGTATTCAAGAGGGCATTCAGCAGGGTATTCAAGAGGGCATTCAGCAGGGTATTCAAGAAGGTATTCAGCAAGGCGAAACCCAAGTTTTGCGCCGACTGCTTGCTCGCCGTTTTGGTCCTTTGCCCGAGTGGGTGGAAGCTCGTCTCCAAGCAGCGGATACCGCTGCCCTGGAAGAATGGGCCGAGCGGGTGTTGGAGGCAGCGACTTTGGATGGGGTCTTTCAAGAAAAACCCTAAACGCAGACCGCGGTGTCCCCTCTCCCCTTACCGGGTGAGAGAGAACGAGAGAGAAATCTAATGCCCCTCTCCCTCTTGCGGGGGAAGGCGAGGGAGAAAAATCTAGTCCCTTTCCCCTTGCAGGGTGGGAAAAGGCGAGGGAGAAGAATCTAATGTCCCTCTCCCCCTTGCAGGGGGAGAGGGTGAGGGTGAGGGGGTTAAACAAAATTTGGTTCGAGCTAAAAAATATGTTGTCGAACGCAACTTTACGTTTTATTCCCTTGGGGAGGTAAACGAGGTTCTCCTCTTATCCCTGGGAAAGAGAATAATGGGGGTCGGTGCGGCACGCCTGGCGAGCCTGTGAAGAGAAAGAAAATCTCTTCCTTGTTTCAATCCCCGGAAAGTTTTAAATCTAAATTTAACCCTTAAAATCTTAAAATTTCCATTGAGGGATATCGATGTTAATCGAATACATTGAAGGAATACAGGGATGTATGACGACCCCCCAGCGAGCGTGCGAAGTGAAACTTTGCTGCGAGCGCGAGGGCAAGGTAAAGTGACGTTTGCGGCGGGCAAAATTCGCGGTATCATTAAGGGCGCGGCTAGACAGTGTTGGAAGCACTACCTAGCCACTTGCCACCGACCCAATGAGAAAAGCATTGAGGCCATGACCGAGCACGATTCTACCACTGTTCAGCGGTCCTATACATTCCGCTTCTACCCCACGAGTGTCCAGCGCCAGCAACTGGCTATGGAATTCGGCCATGCCCGGTGGGTATGGAACACCTGTCTGACCTGGCGGGGCCGTCAATATAGGGTACATGACAAGCGCGTGACTGGCGTTGATTTTAGCCGCCAGCTCACGTTCCTCAAAGGGTTAGGCCCGTACGCTTGGCTCAAGGAGGCCAGCGCCACCTGCCTGATCCAAAAGCTCAGGGACCAGGACACGGCCTTCAGGCATTTTTTTGCGGGGCGAGCGAAGTATCCCCGTTTCAAAAAAAGAACGCATACCCAAAGCATCCGCTATCAACTCGATCAACGTCAGGTAGCAGGCATGTATCGAGCGGGCGAGTTTCTTAAATTGCCCAAACTCGGGGCACTCAAGCTCAAGTGGTCCCGCAAGCCCCAGGGCATCCCCAAGATGGTGACGGTCACCCAGGATTGCGTCGGCCGTTATTGTGTTTCGTTCATGTGCGAGGAAACCCTCCAACCCCTACCGCGAAAGCCAAACGGTATCGGTGTTGATTTAGGGGTGTGCGATGTGGTGGTGACCTCCGAGGGCTGGAAGTCCGGTAATCCTCGGCACCTACGCACGCATACCCGGCAACTCAGAAAAACCCAGCGCAGGCTATCCCGCAAGCGTAAGAGCAGTGTTCGTTGGCATCGTCAGCGGATACGGGTTGCTAAAGCTCATGCCAGGGTGAGCAATACCCGCCAGGATTGGCTGCACAAGCTCACCACGGCGCTGATTCGCCAGGCGGGGTTCATTGCCATGGAAACGCTCAACGTCAGGGGCATGATGGCCAATAGACGGCTATCCAAGGCGTTGGGCGATGTGGGGATGCATGAACTCAAGCGGCAAATGGAATACAAGGCTAAGTGGTATGGCCGCGAGTTTAGGCAAGTAGACCGCTGGGCGCCCACCAGTAAAACGTGCTCGGTGTGTGGCGCAGTGCAAAAAGCCATGCCGCTCAAGGTCCGCGAGTGGACCTGCCCGGACTGCCAAACAGCCCATGACCGCGACATCAACGCGGCCAGAAATATTTTAATTTTAGCTACCGGCGGGAGGCCGGGAAGTCATGCGCGTGGAGGAGTATACCAACCGGCGGCGGCTTATGGCTGCTAAAGGACTCCATGGAAACGCGAATTGCAGCAAGGCGAGTGAGCTTGTCTGGAACAAGCGAACGAGACTTAGCCGCAAACTCCAAGAGGAAGCTCTTAATAGAGCCCACTATGAAATGATTGAAGACGATGAACCTTACTATGGAGAAATAAAGGAACTTCGAGGGATTTGGGCAACTGGAAAAACATTAGAGGAATGCCGACGTAATCTTAAAGATGCCATTGAGGGGTGGCTCTTATTAAGTATTAGGAGGGGGTTACCGGTCCCAAAATTAGGCGACTATGAAATCAAGGAAGGCGAGGATGTCATGGCATAATGCCCCGGCTAACTCCGGTTTCTTCTAAGGAGCTTATAAAGCGACTGAAGATTCTAGGATTTCAAGGGCTTTATACCGGCGGCAAGCACTTATACATGATCAAGGGTGAGCTGAGGCTGACCATACCGAACCCACATAAAGATTAGTGCAGGTTTACTAAGAAGAATTCTTAGGCAAGCAAACATAAATCGTGACGACTGGCTGAAACTCAAGTAAACGTGAAGGATGTGTACCCATGATGCGTTCCTCACCGCTTAGAGTTTAGAGCGTGATTTTACGCTCTGGCTGAAGCGGGTGTTACTACCGGCCCGTCTGCCCGGTGTGGAAATTCCTTCCGTTGCCAGCTTAGAGGAGATGAACAGCATGTTAGCCGAACGCGTGGTGGAATGGACCCAGCAGTGGAAGCAAGAAGGTATTCAAGAGGGTATTAAAGAAGGCATTCAGCAAGGCGAAACCCAAGTTTTGCGCCGACTGCTTGCTCGCCGTTTTGGGTCTTTGCCCGAGTGGGTGGAAGCTCGTCTCCAAGCAGCGGATACCGCTGCCCTGGAAGAATGGGCCGAGCGGGTGTTGGAGGCAGCGACTTTGGATGAGGTCTTTCAAGAAAAACCCTAACGTAGACCACAGTGTCCCCTCTCCCCTTGCAGGGGGTAAGCGCGAGAGAGAAATCTAATGCCCCTCTCCCTCTTGCAGGGGGTAAGCGCGAGAGAGAAATCTAATATCCCTCTCCCCCTTGCAGGGGGAGAGGGTAAGGGTGAGGGGGTTTATGGATATAAAAGAAACGGATGAGAGATTAAGAAAATATCCTTTCTAACAGATCTGGAAGGACAATGCCGATGCGCTTAGTACCGTTAGTATTAAAAGAAAGAATAATAGAACCAGAAGGAGAAAGGCCAAAAAATGGCAACTTTACTCCAGCGGTATATGAGGTACTTTCATGCGAAAACAAGACACGGCCCTATCTAACGGGCGCCGTACTGCTAGCTGTGGACGTAGGCGCCGTGGGGGTGGCCTTTGCGGCCGCCGTGGCCCTGCGCTACAGCTTCGGGTCTGGTTTGAATTTCTCCACTTATTGGGAATTGTCGCCGCTTCTGCTGCTATTTTCGATCTTCTATGCTGGCGCCAAGCTCTATTCCGGCACAATGTTTCCCCCGCCAGAAGAACTGCGGCGGCTCACCTATGCAACCAGCGCGGTGTTTCTGACGCTGGCTGTCTTCGCACTGCTGACCCAAACCGGTATGCGGTACTCCCGGGGGGTATTTTTTCTGGCCTGGGGCTTGGCGCTGGTCGCGGTGCCGCTGGCCCGGGCGGCGATACGTGCCCTTTATGTCAGCCGTCCCTGGTGGGGTAGAGGGGTGTTGATTCTAGGGGCGGGATATACCTGCGCGCACCTGGTCCGCACGCTCCAGGAGAACCCTCAACTGGGATTGAAACCCATAGCTCTGCTCGACGACGATCCGGTGAAACAGAAGCGTGAGCTGCATGGGGTTCCGGTCGTCGGTGCCTGCGCCTTGGCGCCGAAGCTTGCCCGACGTCTACGCCTCAGCTACGCGGCTGTGGCCATGCCCGGTGTGTCACGCGCCCGGCTTGTAGAATTACTGGGACAGCACGGCTGGCCGTTCCGGCGCACGCTATTAATTCCCGACCTATTCGGCTTTTCCTCCCTGTGGGTTACCTCCCGTGACCTGGGCGGAATTCTGGGCCTGGAGCTGCGCGAACAGCTCCTGCTGCCAATCCCCATGCTGGTCAAACGGACCTTGGACTTGGTTCTCGCCCTGGTGGGTGGGCTGTTCATCCTGCCGCTCCTTGGGTTGATCGCTCTTGCCATCAAGCTAGATTCCAGGGGACCGGTGTTCTACCGCTCGGAGCGCATGGGCCGTGATGGCCACCGCTTCGTGGCACTCAAATTTCGTTCCATGCGCGGTGATGGTGAAGCGCTGTTGCGGGAATTATTACAGCGTGATCCGGAAAAGCGGAAAGAATACGAGCAGTATCACAAGCTCACCAGCGACCCCCGCGTAACGCCAGTGGGACGCCTGCTCCGCGCCTGGAGCCTCGATGAACTCCCTCAGCTTTGGAATGTATTGAAGGGCGATATGAGCCTTGTTGGCCCGCGCGCCTATTTGGAGCGCGAGCGGCCAGACATGGGAGAAAAATCGAATCTCATCTTGAAGGTGAGACCCGGTATCACGGGCCTGTGGCAAGTCAGCGGCCGCAACGAGCGCACCTTCGGCGAGCGGGTGGATATGGACGTCTACTACGCCCGCAACTGGTCCGTTTGGCTCGACTTTTGGATTCTTGCCCGGACAGCCACGGCGGTTTTGCAGGGGAAGGGGGCGTACTGAGAGGATAAGCTGCAATAATTTCATTCAAAGAAATACATCGTCACCTAATGCATTTTTTTTATTAAAAAAACCTGCCTTTAAAACTTAAAACTTTTTGCTTAGGGGAAAATAATCCATGAAAATTCTCATTCTTGGGGGGGACGGCTTTTGCGGTTGGCCCACTAGCCTGCATCTTTCCGCGCTTGGTCATGAGGTTGCCATCGTGGACAACTTGTCGCGCCGGTGTATCGATGTTGAGCTTGAGTGCGAATCCTTGACGCCGATCCGGCCCCTGGGCGAACGGTTGCGTGCTTGGAAAGAAATTTCCGGTAAGACCATCGCCTTCCACAACTTTGACGTGGCCGTGAACTATCAGCGCCTGCTGGATCTGCTCAGGGAATGGCAACCCCACGCCATTGTGCATTTTGCCGAGCAGCGAGCGGCGCCCTACTCGATGAAGAGCAGCCATCACAAACGCTACACCGTCAGCAACAACCTCAATGCCACCAACAACGTGCTTGCCGCCGTGGTTGAAAGTGGGCAGGACATCCACATTGCCCACTTGGGCACCATGGGCGTCTATGGTTATGGCACGGCCGGCATGAAAATCCCGGAAGGTTACCTCCAGGTGAAAGTGGAAACCGACGAAGGCAAGCTGCTGGACAACGAAATTCTTTACCCGGCCAATCCTGGCAGCATCTATCATATGACCAAAACCCAGGACCAGCTTCTGTTCTTCTTCTATAACAAGAACGACAAGGTCCGTATCACCGATCTCCACCAGGGCATCGTCTGGGGCACGCAAACCCAGGAAACCAGGCTGGATGAGCGCCTGATCAACCGTTTCGATTATGACGGCGATTATGGCACTGTTCTGAATCGTTTTTTAATGCAGGCGTCTATTGGTTACCCTCTTACGGTGCATGGAACGGGCGGCCAGACCCGCGCCTTTATCCATATTCAGGATACCGTGCAGTGCATTCAGATCGCCTTGGAAAATCCCCCCGCTCCGGGTGACCGGGTGCAGATATTTAATCAGATGACCGAGACCCATCGTGTGCGTGATCTGGCCCAGATGCTCTCCGAGCGTACCGGCGTCAAGATTGACTATCTGTCCAACCCCCGTAACGAAGCGGACGAAAACGACTTGCATGTCAAAAACGACCGCTTTCTCGCATTGGGTCTGGACCCGATCACGCTGAACGAAGGGCTCATGGAGGAGGTGACGGATATTGCCCGAAAATATGCTCACCGGTGCGACCAGAGCAAGATTCCTTGTACCTCGCTCTGGAAGCGGCCTAAGGAGAAAGCAAGTGAGTTGGTGCAGTTGCGGCATGTAGCCGGTAATCAGATGTAGAAAATTTCACTGAATGAACATACATGAAAGATTTTTTCCAGAGGTTGGTGCTGGCGGTTTCAGCCGGGTGGATGGCACCATAGCATTCTACACGCGGATAAATGCTTTACTGCGCCCCGATATGACCGTGCTTGATTTTGGGGCGGGCCGTGGCCAAGGTCCTGTGGATGATCCCGTGCCCTACCGCAGGGAACTGCGCACCCTGAAGGGGAAATGTCGCAAAGTAATAGGCGCTGATGTGGATGAAGCGATAAAAGAAAACCCTGCTATCGATGAAGGGCATGTGATAGCAATGGGCGCTCCATTACCGTTTAATGATCACTCCTTTGACTTGATTGTGAGCGATCATACCTTTGAGCACCTCAGCGATCCAGCATCGGTGGCAGCGGAATTCGACCGGGTGCTTAAACCGGGCGGGTGGATCTGCGCCCGTACCCCCAACCGATGGGGGTATATTGGTTTGGGAGCCAACTTAGTACCCAACCGTTGGCATGTGGCTTTTTTACGCCGCTTGCAGCCCCATCGCCAGGAAATTGATGTCTTTCCCACGGTCTACCGGATGAATACCCAACGCGCGCTCAAACGTTATTTCCCTCTTGATGACTACGAGCACTGTCATTATGGTCAGTTTGCGGAGCCCGCATACTTTGGAAACTCGCGCCTGATGTGGGCGTTAATGCTCATAATATTTCGCTTCATGCCGGAGATTTTGGCCCCGACGTGGATGATTTTTTTGAAAAAAAAGCAGCCTTTTTAGATGGCTACCCGGAACCCTAGTTTCAACCTGCTTCGTGAGGAATGTCGCGCTAGGTATAATTGGGTAGCTACCATGCGGGTACCCTCCCTAGGTAGTTTAAATCTGGTTACAGCCTTGGTATTGATAGGCGCGTTAGTATTTCTAAGCGCCTGCGCGGAACGTGGACAGCTAGCCCAGGCTCCAGGCAATACGCCGTTCTGGTTTGAGCCTCGGGCTAATCAGCAGCTTGACGAACAAGTTGCAAAGCTTTTAGCCAAGGAGGCGGCTGTTGTCGTATTGCGCGCGTCCTTGCAAGGCCCCATCGATCACTACGATTTGCCGGTGCTAGTCAATCGTCTGCGCCAAGCTGAATCATCGCTGCCTGTCCTCCTGTATACCTGGAATAGCCGTTATCTAGCGAAGGGTAATCGCAGCGGTAAAGAAATCATGAGATGGCTAGCCCAGGAATCCACCCTCCAAATGACCTCTCTTAAGGGTACTCCCATGCCTTCCTTTGGGGATGTCATGAATCCTGATTACCGGAGGCGCACCGTGGAGGCCATTGTTAAGGCTCTGGAGCAGAGTGGCGTGGATGGCATAGCCGTAGACCTGGCAGTTCGTACCCCGCGTTTCCGGCCAAAGCCGCTTGCTGAGCGGTGTGCCGCGCACCCGGAGTTCTGCGAGCAATACGCCCAGGGAATGGATACGCTTTTTGCCAGTCTTGACACAGCATTGGGGGAACGCCCGCTACTTTATAATGGCTTGTGGAATTTTGGCGAGGGAATGATCGATGATCAAATTGAATTACTGAAGCATGCGGATGCCGCAATCGTGGAGTACTTTGGCATGAACCCACGGGAGAAAGCGCACTCCTTCAGTCAAGATATTTTACCTTACCTTGAAGTAATGCAGCATTTAAAAGCAGAAAAGCAACTCTTCGTCTTTGGCCGGGGTCCGTGGACCTACACGAATTACCAGGAAGATTACCTCTGGCAGCGCTACCTCTACTGCGCTTTTCTTCTCGCTAAACAAAAAAATACCCTGTTTAAATACCATGCGAGCTTTCAGGTTCCAGCTCATGCAGGCCGATCAGGCGGCCTAGACGTTTACGCGGATTGGCGGCTGGACCTTGGCGAGCCGGAAGGAGCGTACCAGCTTAAAAAGGGTTTATATATTCGCAAGTTTGAAAAGGGCATGGTAGTGGTTGCCCCCGATGACGGTGAAGGGGGAACATTGACTCTAGATGCTTCTTTTTACACCCCTGAGGGCAAGCGGGTTCAGAGAGCGATTAATTTAAGTCCAGGGGAAGGCCAACTCTTATTCAAGCAACGTTTGAATCGAAAATCCGCAAGCCATGTGATTGATGTGCAGTCTGCTGACTCGCCATTAAGTCACTGGCAAGGTGCCCAGCTAATCCAGGATGGGGAGAGGGTCCCCTATGTACGGCTATCCAAGGTTAAGAAGACACTGGAAGGAGAACATGATTTGTTGCTGAATCCGGTCCGTTCCCTCCACATGCCCGCCACTGTGAACTTAAAAATCCGGCTTCGGGAGCCCGGCGCGCGCGTGTTACTGATTGCCGAGGTGGATGATCCAAAGCGCCGCACTCCGTGGGTTGTTATTGAATTAGCCCCGCCGAAGAAAGTACGCTTGAAGGAGAAAGGGAATCCGGTGTTGTTCCGCACGCCTACTTCAGAAAATGCGCGCTTTTGGCCTTACCTTCCGGGTCCCCCGTTAACTCCTGGGCAGTGGCAGGAGCTGAAAATTGAAGGAAATAAATTATCGTCACGATTTCGATTCCAACGTTGGAGTCATATTCGTTTTGTCGGCGCCGTCGATGTAATGTCGGTGTCCGTGTCAAATTAAAATTTAGAACTAAATGCTGGATTCTGCACTTTTGGGGCTATGAATTACCATGCTCAATACCGCCGGCTGCGCTATGAATTGCGTTGTGCCATCTCACTTACGCCAGCTTTATATTTACCGCTGGCCAGGCGCAAGCGTACAGATGCTGATGGCGCCACGGTAGTGGCACCGAATACTGATCTGGTGCTCGAAGGCTTTCCGCGGAGCGGCAATACTTTCGCCTATTTTGCATTCCAGATGAGTCAGCCTAGGCCCTTGAAATATATGTGCGCTATACCAGTTGGGCGGGCGCCATTTGTGCCGTGCAATTGGGTATTGATGGTTAAAGCCACACATGGTTGAGGTTGTTGCTCGCGCCGTAACACTACGGCATCGCCTATTACCTGCATTGCTTGCGGCAGGGGGAGTACTCCCTGCTGGGTTAGCACTGAACTATGCCTTGAACGTGGTGCTGGCGCGAGTACTGCCGATTGAGGGCTATGGCCTGTTTGCCTATGCGCAATCGCTGGCCAGCGTGCTCGCCCTGGCGGCGGCGCTGGGTTTTTCCTCCAGCATGATGCGCTTAGTGGCTGCCTATCGAGCGCAAGGGCGGGATGCTTTGCTGCTTGGTGCAGTCAAGGGCAGTTTCGCATTGGTTTGCCTTGCAGGGGTAGCGATTGCATTAGTTCTGCTTGCAATTGCCTGGCTGGCGCCGGCTCATCGAAGCGGACTGCTCTGGACGTCTTTGCTATTGTTGCCTTTGACTATCGACGTTTGGCGGGAGAGCACCATGCGCGGTTTGCATCGCACGGTTGCGGCCATTCTTCCCAGGCAGGTTTTCTTGCCTTTGCTGACCCTGCTCGTTGTGTTAGCCCTGGGCCTGGAAGATACCGGTCTTATCCTAGCAACCTTCGCGGGGATACTGGTTGCATTGGAACTAGTCGGGCTGTTGCAGCTACGCAAAGCGCTCGGCTTTCTGAGCACGGTGCAGCCACGCTGGGCGATGCGCCAGTGGCTGCGTGTCTCCCTGCCAATGGGCTTAGCCGCATTAGCTAATTTGGGTATCAACCGTTGGGATGTGGTGGTGCTGGGTTTTATCGCAGGGCTGGATGTCGCTGGCCCCTATGCGGCGGCGGCCCGCACCGCCTTGCTGGCGAGCTTGGTGCTCCGCGTCGTCAACCTTGTGGTGGGTCCAATGCTCGCCGAGTTGTATCATAGGGGTGACCATCACCACTTCCGGCGCCTTCTGCTCCTGGGGGCAGGGGGGGCTACGGTGCTTGGCTTGCCTCTTTATCTCGCTGCGCTCCTGTACCCAGAGCAGATCTTGAGTTTGTTCGGTCCGGGATACCAAGACGCCGCGCTGTTATTGCAGATTCTCGCTACGGCGCAGTTCGTGAATTTGGCGACAGGGCCGGTGGGTCTTGCTCTTACCATGGCCCGACATGAAATGAGCAATTTACGCGTGACTATGCTTGCCGGCGTGGTATCCCTGATAGCCCTGCTGGTATTGGTGCCGTGGCAGGGAGCGGTTGGCGCGGCGGTGGCTACCGCGAGCGCGACGGTACTGCTTAACGTGGCAGCCGCTATCGTTGCTTGGCGGCATTTTAGGATCAGGCCATAGGAGTCTCAGATGCGCTTTGCTTTCTTATTCTACGCCTCTCGTTCCGGTTCCACATTGCTTGCGCGTCTGATCTCGGAGCAGATCACAAATATTGTTGTGCTCCCAGAGTTTCGCGCCCCGGAGTGGTTATTAAGTCAAGGGGAAGCCAAGTTGCGTCGCATGTCATCCGCAGCCTTGTTCTCATTGATTAAGCTAGATCACCAGCGAGCAAATCTCGGACTTGCGGACAATGACTATCTTGGCATTTGCCAGGACATGGCCGGCGCCAATGCGCGGGTGATATTAGAAGCGATAAGCAGGGCCTATCTGGCGCGCCGTGGCCAGTCCTCTGATCCTGATGCTGTGTTAATTAAGCTCGGATCGCTTATTAGCTTAATGCCTTCTATCCGCAAGACTTTCCCGAGCGCTATCTTCATTCATATTAAAAGAGATCCACGAGGTGTAGTCAATTCGCAGATCAGGAGTGAGCGTCCCTATTTTCCAGGCGAAAAAATGGGGCGTGGTGACGCGTGGTTTGCAGCAAAATCATGGCATGACTATCAGCAAACAGTGGAACGTTATCGATCGTTGGGCATTCCTATTCACGATGTCTGTTACGAACGTTTAGTGATGGCGACCGATCAGGAATTAATGACCGTCGTATGCTCGCTCGGTTTATCGTCTCTTATGAAACAACCGTCCAATGGAATTGGATTGGAAGTAATAGGTCCAGAGTCATCCATTCATGAACTTGTACAGAAACCGCCCGTGGATAGGCGTGTCAGTGCATGGCGCGAAGAACTTCCGGCTATCAATGGGTGCGTCATCGAATATTTGACCCGACGATCCTTAATACAAGCGGGATACGAACTTTATTTCACTCCCAAATTGCGATCTCACCAGGTTATAGCGGCCCTTGTTGTCGCGTATCCGATTCATGTATGGAAGATGCAACTATATTATCTAAGACGGGTGCTGTATTACGCATGGCGTTGGCGGCGCCTGTTGGCAAGGATTCAATTGATGGTCCGCCGCTTGGTTGAGCGGGCGGAAACCGTTCGGTAGGGGTTGAGTATGCCAGCACTATCTACACGCACAAATCTGCATGCCGGCATCTCCCTGAGAACTTTGTGGAGTGTATCGGTTTTTGTAGCAATCATTGTTCTTGTATCGGTCGTCGGTACGACAACTTCATCGGGGCATTTTTTTCTGTGGACGGGTTATATGGTAACCCTGGCTGCAATCATGACGGCTTGGCGCCGGGGTGGTATTTACTCACCTTATTATTGGTTTGTCCTGGCTGCCGCCTACCCTCTCCTTTCGCCATTTCTTATACAAGATCTATTGGGTTTTCCCTATTTTTCTTATTTTGCCAGAGATATGCAGGATGCACAGGCATTAGGTGTGCCTATATTGGTCGGCGCGTTGGCTTCCTTGTTTCTGGCCCTTACCGTTCGCGAAACGGGGCATGGCAGTAGATTGGCAATAGAAGCCAACAAAGGGCGTCCAAGAATAGGGAAAAAATCAGCTTTTCTGTTGATTGTGCTATCCGCGCCATTAATTTTGTTTTTTGCTTGGCTTGCTGAGCCTGGCCAAATTGTTGGCCTGGCGGACTATCAGACATTGCGGGAGCAGCGTATTGGTGGCGCGCGATTTGCCGGCGGCGCGTGGCTTCTTTTCGAGATTGTGGCGTTGTCGGGGTACCTCAGACTCAGAAATGAAAAGGGTGCATCCAAACGTCTAGGCAGTTATATGTTTTGGACGACTACGTTGTTCTCGTTCATCTGGCTTTTTCTTCATGCGCGGAGGAGTGAGACACTGGGTTTTGCTATTTTGCTATTTTGCATGCTTAGACCACAGCTGCAGTATGCAAGCAGCCGCTGGCCGCAGTGGCTCAATCAGCGTGTCGTGATACTTCTGCTCATACTGGTAGGGTTTAGCTTGATCGGCTATTTTCGCGGGACGTTGGATTGGTCTTCATTAAATCGGCCTGATTATGTCCAGGCTCCAGGCGGTTCCGGGAATAATCTATTAACGTATATTGCGGCCTATCATTTAAAAGCAAAGGAATGGTTGAACATCTACCCTGGCGAAACCTACTGGTACTATATGGTGAATCTTCCTCCGGAGATGCTGGGTTTCTCACGAGCGCCAACCGCTTACGATTTAGTGGAAGAGCAGGTTAATCTCATGGGCGGCCAGTACTGGTTGATGGAGCCGGTAATGAATGCGGGTGGCATTGGAATTGCCGTATTTGCTGGAATGCTTGCATGGTTGTTAAGTTGGAGTATCCGTGGATTATTGTTGTTTCAGTCGGGCAGATGTCGGCCACATAGATTTTTGCAATCCGCCATGTTTATTGCGCTGATATTTCGTACCATGTGGTACGGCCCGGACGCAGCAATAAATGGCTTCATAATGGCATTGGTGGTGGGGATGGCGTTGAATTGGGCTTTTATCGCTGGGCAACCGAAATACAGGGGGGTTCATGGGAAATAAAGGAAAAATATTGGTTACCGGCGGGCGCGGGTTTATCGGCGTCAATTTAATTCAGCCGCTTTTGCAGAGTCGTGATGTGCGAGTCCTGGATAATCTGCAGCGTGCCTCTCCTACAGGATGGCAAAATCAAGCAGCGGATTTTTTTCAGGGAGATGTTCTCGAGCCAGGCTCACTTGTGCCTGCTTTCACAGATGTGCCAAAAGTTATCCACCTGGCAGCTTATGGCTCGGTTGTCGAATCAGTTGCTGACCCTACAAGCAATTTTGCCGTGAATGTGCATGGTACGCTTAACGTGATGAACGCCGCAGTTGAGGCTGGGGTCGAGCGTTTGATATTTGCTTCAACCGGTGGCGCTTTGATTGGCGATGCAACGCCACCCGTGGACGAGCGCTCGCTCCCCAAGCCCATTTCGCCCTATGGGGCAAGCAAACTCTGCGGCGAGGCCTACTGCCATGCGTTTGCGAAGTCGTATCACTTGGAAACGGTCTGCCTGCGGTTTGGCAACGTTTACGGCCCACACAGCGCGCATAAAAAGGGGGCCGTGACGACTTTCATCAAAGCCCTTATGAAAGATGAGCCGATTGTAATTTATGGGGACGGTTCGGCATCGCGGGACTATATACACGTTGAAGACCTGGGCTCTGGAATTGCTGCGGCGCTCGAGGTACCGGTGGAAGGCAGTGAGACGTTCCACTTGGCATCCGGGCGGGAGACGACAGTTCTAGAATTAGCTGATATCCTTCGCCAGGTGGCTGGCAAGCCCCATCACCCCATCCATTTCAAAGCGGCCCGTCGTGGTGAAGTCTCGCGTAACTTCGCAACCTATGAAAAGGCCCGGTGTGCCTTCGGCTTTAAGCCGAAATGGCGTCTTGAGGACGGCTTGGCAGCCACCTGGGAATGGTTTATAAGCCAAGGCGAGCACGTGTTCTCTGTTGAGGCTACGGACTCATGATTCATGTGCTTAGTATTGTTCATTATCCGGTCTTTGGGGGACCACATAACCGCAACATGCGTCTTGCGCCTGTTCTCGTGGAGAAAGGTGTGCGGACGACGGTGCTGTTGCCGGATGAGCCGGGTAATGCTGCCGAGCGGTTGCGCAATGGGGGCGTCGAAGTGGTGCAGCTACCACTGCAGCGAATTCGAGCGACTTCGAATCTGGGTACGCATCTTCAATTCTTTATAAACTTACCAGCTCAAGTGCGTGCTATCCGCGAACTTATCAAGCGTCTGCAGATCGATGTTGTCCAGCTTAATGGATTGGTAAATCCGCACGGCGCCATTGCCGCACGCGGCGTCGGTATTCCGGTCGTGTGGCAGATTCTCGATACCTATCCGCCTATGCTCCTGCGGCGCTTGATGGGGCCGTTATTGCAGCGCTACGCGGATGTAGTGATGTGCACTGGCAAGCGGGTCGCAGCGGAACATCCTGGTGCTACGAAACGGCCGAATCAGTTAGTGCATTTTTTCCCTCCCGTCGATCTGAACTGCTTCACGCCTAATCCAGCCGTTCGGAAGCAGGCGCGAATGAATCTGGGGATAGCCGATACTTCTTTGGTAATTGGCACTGTGGGCAATATCAATCTCCAGAAGGGACACGATAACTTCATCCGGGCGGCTGCCCATTTAAAGGCTAAAGTTCCTGATGCGCGTTTCGCAATCCTTGGCGCCATGAACGAAAATCATCGCAGCTATACCGAGGGGCTATGGGCGCTTGCGGATCAACTTGGGTTGCAGGTTGGTCGTGATTTGTTTGCCTTCGACCCGACCGGGCGCGTGCATGAGTTGGTGCAGGCCATGGATGTATTTTGGATGACGCCACGGCCGCGCTCGGAAGGTATTCCAACCGCCATGGAAGAGGCGATGGCACTTGCGTTGCCGGTCGTGAGTTTCGATGTGGGCTCGATCGGAGAGTTAATTGAGCATGGCCGCACAGGCTATTTGGTGCATGACCAAGATCCAAAGGCGGTTGCTGAGTATACCTTCGACCGCTTGCTTGAGCGACAGGTTCGTACCGTGATGGGTAACCGAGGGCGCCAATTCGTTGAGGAACATGCCTCTCTTGAAGCCTGCGCGAATCGGCATATGAAGGCCTATAGCCTTGCACTACGTCTTGGCCCGGACGAGGCTGCAGCGCCTATTGTTAAATCCCCGGAGGAATCATCATCAGAAACTTGATAGAAAAAAGTTGGAAGCTAGCCGGCTTGATGTCCCGGGGCGATAGCCGCTGGCTGGGTGCGCTACGATACGGGGTGGCCGCCGGCGTCGAGCATGTCCGGGCGCTGAAGAGCCTGGGCGAGATGGGTACAGTGGTGGATATCGGCGCCAACCGGGGACAGTTCGCTTTGGCGGCACGGCATTGCTTCCCCGGTGCGCGGATTGTTTCCTTTGAACCGTTGCCGGGGCCAGCGGAAAAATTCCGGCGGGTATTGGCGGGCGATTCACGGCTTGTGCTGCATCAAGTAGCCATCGGGCCGGCGCGGGGGGAGGAAACCATCCATATTTCCGCGGCCGATGATTCCTCCTCCCTGCTGCCCATTACCGGGATGCAGCGGTCGCTGTTTCCCGGTACGGGAGAAGTCGGGACAGCGGTCGTGCAGGTAGCGCCTCTATCGGAGTTTCTGCCCGCCGAAGAAATTGAACCACCGGCGCTGCTGAAGTTGGACGTACAGGGCTATGAGTTGGAAGCATTGAAGGGCTGCGAAGCATTGCTGAGCCGTTTTAGCACCGTGTATGCCGAATGTTCTTTCGCCGAGTTGTACGAGGGTCAGGCTTTGACCGATGAAGTCATTGCCTGGCTGCGCGATCGGGGCTTTCGTCTCTCAGGCGTGTACCACATGAGTTATGATGGCAAGGGTAGGGCGATTCAAGCTGATTTTCTATTCACCCGTACGGCGGTATATGGCGTTTCCCTTGATTAGCGATAAATTATCGCAAACGAGTAAAGTAAATCATGTCGGAGGTTTCGATGACTCAAGTGGTTCTTGATTTCGATGCCGGTGCGTTAAAGAAGTAGATCAGGGTATTGGTGTCGAGCGCGAACACCTACAGCGGTTCCCGTGGCACATCCGCGGTTGTTTCCCGTCGTAACGTCTCGGCTTCTGGAAAGTCGCTCCAGGCGCCCGCCAGTTCCCGTACCGAATCTGGCCACTGGGTACGAGTTTTGTCCTTCACCAGCGCCGCTACCCAGAGGCTTACGGGCATCTTGGCCGCAGCGGCGGCAGACTTGAGGGGCTGTTCCGTTTTGTCGTCGAGGTAAATGGCGATCTGGCCCATATGCTCATGCCTAATAACAACCTATATTTTAAATTATACTCTCCCATCGACATCGAAGGAGTGCATGGACGCACGACGACCCCCTAGTGAGGTCGCAAAGTGATGTTTGTGGCGGGCAAAATTCGCGGTATAATGAGCGCGGCTAGACAGTGTTGGAAGCACTACCTAGCCACTTGCCACAGACCCAATAGCGTAAGTATTGAGGCCATGACCGAGCCGGATTCTAGCAAAATACAGCGAAGCTACAAGTTTCGCTTCTACCCCACCAGCGTCCAGCGCCAGCAATTGGCGATTGAGTTTGGCCATGCCCGCTGGGTGTGGAATACCTGTCTGACCTGGCGGGGCCATCAATACAGGGTTCACGACAAATGCGTTAGCGGTGTTGATTTTAGCCGCCAGCTCACGTTTCTAAAAAAGCTAGGGGCTTACGGTTGGCTGGGCGAGGCGACCCGCGATTGCCTCATGCAAAAGCTCCGCGACCAGGACACGGCCTTCAGGAACTTCTTTGCGGGTCGGGCCAAGCATCCAAAGTTCAAAAAAAGGGCGCATACCCAAAGCATCCGCTACTGCTTCGATCATCGCCACAGGGGCAAGATAAAAGCGTGGATGGCGGGGCAATTGGTTCTGCCCAAGCTCGGGGCGCTCAAGCTCAAGTGGTCCCGCAGGCCCCAGGGCATCCCCAAGATGGTGACGGTCACCCAGGACGGTGCGGGTCGTTATTTTATCTCCTTCATGTGCGAAGAGACGATCCAGCCGCTGCCGCGAAAGCCAAACGGTATCGGCGTGGATCTCGGCGTGAAGGATATTGTCGTGACTTCCGAGGGTTGGAAGTCCGGTAATCCTCGCCACCTACGCACTTATCGGCGTCTACTCACCAAAACTCAGCGTCGGCTCTCTCGCAAAGTCAGAGGTAGTGATCGTTGGCGCCGCCAGCGAGTAAGGGTCGCCAAGGCCCACGCCAGGGTGAGCAATACCCGTCAGGATTGGCTGCATAAGCTCAGCACGGCACTGATTCGCCAGGCTGGTTTCATCGCCATGGAAGATTTGAACGTCAGGGGCATGATGGCCAATAGACGGCTATCCAAGGCATTGGGCGATGTGGGCATGCACGAACTTAAACGCCAATTGGAATACAAGGCTAAGTGGTATGGCCGAGAGTTTGTGCAAGTGGATAGGTGGGCGCCCACCAGTAAAACGTGCTCGGCGTGTGGCACAGTGCAAAAAGCCATGCCGCTCAATGTTCGCGAGTGGACTTGCCCGGACTGTAAGTCAGTCCACGACCGCGATATTAACGCGGCCCGGAATATTTTAAGGTTAACTACGGTTGGGAGGACCGGAAGTGATGCGCGTGGAGGAGTATACCAACCGGAGGTGGCTTATGGCTGCTAAAGGACTCCGTGGAAACGCGAATTGCAGCAAGGCGAGTGAGCTTGCCTGCCTGTGCGGTGCACGCAGACAGGTCGGGAACAAGCGAACGAGACTTAGCCGCAAACTCCAACGAGATATTGGAAACTAGCCGCGCAGAGTTTCTGAACGAGCTGTTCCGGCGCAAGATATCAGCCTGTCAGGTGACGATTGACGAATTGCGCGAGGAAATCAGTAATTTTTGATCATCCCGCTAGGAGATTGACATGGTTATTAATACACCTCATTATACATGTTTAGATGTGTATAATGAGGTGTGCGATGCGGACCAATATTGATTTGGATGACAAGTTGCTGGAGGCAGCCTTTCGCTGTGTCTCCGTGAAGAGCAAGAAAGAACTGGTGCATCTGGCGCTAAAGGAATTTGTCGAGCATCATCAGCGTAAAGACCTGCGGGAGCTGCGAGGGCGGGCCAGTATCCGGTCGGATTATGATTACAAGGCGTTGCGGGAATACAAGGACGATACGTGATACTGGTGGATACGTCAGTCTGGATCGATTTTCTGCGTGACCGCGATACACCTGGAACCCAGGCCCTAAATAGGATTCTGGATCGGGATTATCCCTTCGGCATCACGGGCATTATTTACCAGGAGATACTCCAGGGGGCGGATTCGCCGAAAAGCTTGCGCGTGTTGGTGGATTATTTCGCAACGCAGCGATTTTATCATCCGTTGGATAAGGTTGATACGTATAGGCGTGCCGCAGAGATATATGGGCACTGTCGGCGCAATGGAGTGACGATACGTAGTACGGTTGATTGCCTGATCGCGCAAATCGCCCTGGAGCATAATTTGTTTCTGTTGCATAGCGATCGGGATTTTCAATTGATGAAAGGCTGCGTCCCTGAATTACGCGAATGGTTGAATGATTAATTCCAGGGATAGGAAAGGTGGGAGTTAGGTAACGGGGCGCATAAACCGGGAGAGCGTTGGGGGATCATGAAAAAAGCATTAATTACCGGCGTTACCGGCCAGGATGGAGTGTACCTGGTCGAGTTTTTACTGAAAAAAGGCTATGAAGTCCATGGCATTAAGCGCCGGGCTTCCCTGTTTAATACCGATCGTATTGATCATCTCTACCAAGATCCCCATGAATCCGAGCGGCGTTTTATTTTGCACTATGGGGATTTAACGGACGCCACCAATCTTATCCGGGTTATCCAGGAAGTGCAGCCGGATGAAATTTACAATCTGGCGGCCCAAAGCCACGTGGCGGTTTCCTTTGAAACGCCTGAATACACGGCGAATGCCGATGCTCTGGGGACGCTGCGGTTGCTGGAGGCGATTCGCATTTTAGGGTTGGAGGAGAAGGTGCGTTTTTATCAAGCGTCTACTTCCGAACTTTATGGCAAGGTGCAGTCCGTGCCGCAGAATGAGCAAACGCCTTTTTATCCCCGTTCGCCTTATGCCGCGGCCAAGCTCTATGCTTATTGGATCACGGTGAATTACCGGGAAGCCTATGGCATGTATGCCTGCAATGGAATCCTCTTTAATCATGAATCGCCGGTTCGGGGCGAGACCTTTATCACCCGCAAGATTACCCGGGGGCTGGTGCGGATTACTTTGGGCCTGCAGAGTTGCCTGCATGTGGGGAATCTGGAAGCGCGGCGGGACTGGGGCCATGCCCGGGACTATGTGAAAGCCCAGTGGCTGATGCTGCAACAGTCAACGCCGGATGATTATGTGATTGCCACTGGCGAGCAACACTCCGTGCGGGAATTTATCGAACAGGCGGCCCAGGTGCTCGGGCTTTCCTTGGATTGGCAAGGCCAGGGGGAAGAAGAAATCGCCGTGGTGAGGGCGGTTGCCGGACAAGCCATGGAATGCGGCCATATTCAACCTGGTGATGTGCTCATTCGTATTGATCGCCGTTATTTTCGCCCTACCGAGGTGGAAGCGCTGTTAGGCGATGCCAGCAAGGCCCGTCGGGAGCTAGGCTGGGCGCCGCAAACCGCCTTTGATGATCTGGTGCGGGAGATGGTCATGGAAGACTTGAAGTACGCCAAGCGGGATGTGCTTTGCCGTCAGGAAGGATATCGGACCTTTGATTATTATGAGTGAGGGAACGGCCGTGGAGGAAGGATATGCGTATCTTGATTTACGGTATTAACTTTGCTCCGGAATTGACCGGTATCGGCAAGTATAGTGGGGAGATGGCGGCGTGGCTGGCAGGCCGCGGGCATGAAGTCCGGGTAGTGACGGCTCCTCCCTATTATCCGGAATGGCGCGTTAGGGAGGGTTATTCCAGTTGGCGTTATGGCCGTGAAAGCTTTGCCCTTCCAGCCGGCGGTGGTTTCAGCGGCTGGCGCTGCCCCCTTTGGGTACCCCGTTCTCCTTCCGGCCTAACCCGGTTATTGCATCTAGCCACTTTTATGTTAACCAGCGCGCCTGTTATGTTGCGCTATCTCCTATGGCGTCCCCATGTGGTCGTGCTGATTGCGCCCACGCTTTTTTGCGCTCCCGTGGCCTGGACCGTGGCGCGGCTCGCGGGAGGGGCGGCCTGGCTGCATCTTCAGGATTTTGAACTGGATGCCGCGGTGGGGCTTAACCTATTGCGTCATGGCTGGTTGCGTGGAGCCGCCAGAATTTTTGAACGGCAGTGGCTGTTGGCTTTTGATCGGGTTTCCAGTATCTCCCATCGGATGCTCTCCCATCTGGGGGACAAAGGGGTGGCCGAAACGCGATGCGTGCTTTTTCCTAATTGGGTGGATACTCGAGCGCTTTATCCTCTACCGGGAGTGAGTGCCTATCGGGCCGAGTTGGGGATCGCCCCGGAGACGGTCGTGGCCCTTTACTCGGGAAATATGGGGGAGAAGCAAGGGCTGGAGCTTTTGGTGGAGGCGGCCCGGCGGTTGCGGAACCGGTCAGAAATTGTGTTTGTGCTGGCCGGTGCGGGGGTTGCCCGCGCCCGGCTGGAAGTCCAGGGAAAGGATTTACCCAATCTTCGATGGTTGCCGTTGCAGCCTGCCGAGCGGTTGAACGAATGGCTCAATTTAGCGGATATTCACTTATTGCCCCAGCGCGCCGATGCGGCTGATCTGGTGATGCCTTCCAAATTGACGGGGATGCTGGCCAGTGGCCGGCCTGTGGTGGCCACGGCGCGGCTGGAGACTCAAATTGGGCAAGTGGTTGCGGGCTGTGGGCAGTTGGTGGCGCCGGGAGATGTGGAGGGCTTGGCGGAAGCCATTTATCAAATGGCGCGGAACCCCGGTCGGCGGCTTAAGCTCGGTCAACAGGCACGGCGTTATGCGGTGGAGCACTGTGATTATGAGCGCGTGATGTTGGATTTTGAAAAAAACCTGGGAAGTTTATTATAAAAGCGGCAGGGCTTGCCGTGTTAGCCTTTGGAGATAATGTAAGCGGCGATCACATCTCGGTGTGCTCGTCCAGTTGTCAGTGAATGAGGAATCCCCTTCCTTCAGGGAGGGGCGGAAGTCAATTCAAGAGAATACCATGATGACAACCAACAGGAACCGTTTTGCGGATACCGGTTTAAGAATGTCCAGCCGGAAGAGATTAAGCAAAGGATGCAGGCGTATTCTTTGCTTTTTGATTATCGGACTTTTAGCGGCTTGCGGTGCTAGCACTCCTTCCCGGGAAGCAACAAGTCCACTCCCGGAATCCACGACGAGCACACATTCCAGTTTATCGCCACAAGCGGTGGAGGAAAAGAATGGTTATCGCATTGGTCCTTCAGATTTGCTCCAGATCGATGTCTTTCAAGTGCCGGAGCTTTCCCGGGCGGTGCGGGTTAGTGCCGAGGGAGTCATTTCCTTACCGCTCATCGGTGCGATACAGGTAAATAATTTGACCAGCCAGGAACTGGAAGATCTCTTGGGTAAGCGGTTAAGAGAGAAATATTTGCAGGACCCTCAGGTGAGTGTTTTTATTGAGGAGTATGTTAGCCAGCGGGTGACGGTGGAGGGCGCTGTTGAAAAGCCAGGGATTTATCCCATTCAAGGACGAACCACATTATTGCAAGCGCTTGCCTCCGCTGAGGGGGTCAACAAGGTGGCCGATCTAGAAGGGATAAAGCTGTTCCGTCCTACCGGCAATAACACTAAACAAATTTTATATTACAATATCGAGGCTATTCGAGAAGGGGTTGTGCCGGACCCGAAAATTTATGCGGACGATATCATCGTGGTCGAGGAGTCTGGCACTAAGGTGTTTTTCGACGAACTTTCTAATTATGTCCGCTTTTTTGCGAACCCGTTTATATTTTTCTAAATGGAGAATTTTTTATCGCCAAGGGATATCGATCTTGGAGTTTCGCCATGACGGATAGCAGTTTTGTTCTTACAAAACTTCATCCGCCTGGAGAATTCGCGCTTCAATGGGTGCCTTGGGCTGGCCACGACTTAGCGCGCAAGGCCCTCGATTGGGTATCACCCTCCACGCGCATCACTTCCCCTCCTACCGAGGGTAGGTCGCGCTCTTGGCAACAGGGAAAATATACCGCGAATTGTTGGCGAAACGCAAGTCATGTTGGCCCTTGCGCTCGATGCGCCGTTTCACTTCGCCTGTCTGCGTGCGGACACGCACAGGCAGGCACTCTCACTGGGGGGTCGTTCAACATCCATGTTTAATTCCAAAGTATATTTGCTTTTTTCCTAAAAATAATTTTTATTAGAGCCGTATCTTAGTTAAATAACTTCTGCGCTGCTCACAGCCTGGGAGGATATTCCTCGCTCCAGGGGATGGAGAATAATTTCCTTGAATCTGGGAATTTTGATAAAATCCACGAAGTGCAATATAGTATCATCAAATTTTTTACTTTGACTGCCTTTTGGGGGACTTTTAGTCTGTTAGCAATATTAGTTGCTGCTGGCCCTGACATCCCCCCCTTCCAGACGGAAATCCATTACCCCATGGCAGAGGTTCAGATAGAGGCGCCTGCCTCCGTTGCGTCGTTCTTCCAAGATGGATTTTCTTTCGGGAATGGGAACTGCAATAAAAAATCTGGATGTGCCGGTTACCACCTCCAGTGTAATTCCCACCTGTGCTTTTTGCCCGAGTGCTTAGTTTCACACCTCCACGTAGCCGCCATTCAGTGGGTTTTCCTGCCGGAGGCAGGGCCACCCGAATTTCAACCCCTTCCTCTTTTTAAACCTCCTATTTCTGCTTGAAAAGCTAAGCAGTATCGCGACCCGGGTTTAGTGCGTAAGGCTGGAATTTTTATACTGTCCTTACAGCTCGTTAGTCGTGCCTGTTAGATCGCTGGGCGTTATAGCCATAGGACTAAGCCGGATGTGCTTTAGCTCCGTGGCTTGCCTAGAAACGATTACCTTCAAGGAATTAAGGAGATGTTTAAACCTATCTTTTTGACTCTTTTATTCGGAGCGAGAAAGAAGAGAAATAGTCCGCGGTTTTTTTTTCAGGGTGTAGTGACCGGTGGATTATTTATCTTTTCAATAGCGGCTTTGGCGGAAGTCAAACCGCCTTTTCTAGAGGGGCCAGAGGCTCGGTTTTCGGAAAGCCGCTTAGATAAGAGCGGGATGGATGGAGGAGGCGCATCCCAAGGTTATTCCCCGGCTGTTTCGACTCCCTCCCAGCAAAGTGGTAAAGAATATGCTGCCAGCCCTGGGGAGGAATCGCTAGAGAAGCGGTTGAGTTTGCAAGACGCCATAAAGACGGCGCTTCGGGATAATCCAGGTTTGGCGGAGATGCGGGCCCGGGCTGAAGCCATGGCCGCTATTCCCTCTCAGGTGGGCTCCCTGCCTGATCCAGTGATTAGTTTCAATACCTTGAATCTTCCTGTGGATACCTTTGACCGTAGCCAGGAGGCCATGACCCAGTTGCAAATTGGAATCAGCCAGGCGTTTCCTTTCCCCGGTAAGCTGGGGTTGCGGCGGAGCGCGGCGGAATATGAGGCCGCGGCTGCCGGCAATGATGTGCACGAGGTGCGGTTGCTGCTGATTCGGGACGTTAAGCAGACCTGGTGGAATCTGTTTTATTTGGACCAAGCCTTGGAAACCGTGAAGCGTAATCAAGCATTGATGCGCCAGTTCGTGGAAATCGCTCAAACTAAATACCGGGTCGGGCAGGGCCTGCAACAGGAGGTCTTGTTAGCCCAGGTGGAATTGTCCAAGCTGCTGGATCTGGAAGTTCAGCTTACGGCGCTGCGTCGCACGAGCGAGGCTCGGTTAAATGCTTTGCTGAACTGGCCGACAACGCGCCCGCTGCGCCTCCCCGTTGAGGTGGAGACGAAGTTACAGCCTCTGGCGCTGGAGGAGACTTGGCAACGCCAGGCGGAAAAAAATCGGCCTTTGCTAGCGGCCGAGCAACACCGGATTGAAGCCGCCCGCGAGCGGCGGGATTTAGCCAAAAAAGATTACTACCCGGACTTCAAGCTGGGCACGGCCTACGGCTTTCGCAGTGGAAATGATCCCTTGCGCGGGGGGGCCCGCGCCGATTTTGCCTCCGTCATGTTCAGCATGACGGTGCCTCTTTATGCCGGTAGTAAGCAGGCCAAGGCCGTGGATCAGCGTTCCAGCGAGGTGCTCCAGCAAATCTATTCCCTTCAGGATAGACGCCAGCAAGTGCGTCGGGAAATCTCCACCGCGCTGGCCAATTACCAACAGGCCCGGGAGCAGTTTCTTCTGTTCAAGACCGGAATCATCCCCCAGGCACGGCAAACGGTTGCCTCTATGTTGGCAGGCTATCAGGTGAACAAGGTGGATTTTTTGAATCTAGTGAATGCCCAGATTACCCTTTACAACTTTGAAACCCAGTACTGGAAAGTGCTGGCGGAAGCCCACCAAGCCTTGGCGGCTTTGAGCGCCGCTACTGGCGAGGAAGAGACGAAATGAGTAAACAGACTGCTATGGTTATTGTTCTGGCCTTTTTAATCGCTCTAGCGATAGGGGTGGGCGGTGGTTATTGGTATGCCACTTATTGGGCACCGAAGACGGCAGCGCCGGTTTCGGAAACTCCTGCTAAAAAGCCCCTCTTTTACCGTTCTCCCATGAATCCGGAAATCACCTCGCCGGTTCCCGCCAAGGATGCCATGGGGATGGATTACGTTCCCGTTTACGCAGACGAGGAAGGGAGCGGCAAAGCGCCTGCGGGTACGGTGAAAATCGACCCGGTTATTGTACAGAATATTGGGGTGCGGACTACCACGGCGGAGCGCCGCACCCTGACCCGTACGATACGGGCGGTGGGGCGGGTCGATTACAATGAAGAACTCCTGGCGCGGCTTCATCCCAAAATCGAGGGCTGGGTGGAGAAGCTGTTTGTCGACAAAACGGGCGCCAAGGTACAGAAAGATGAGATGTTGCTCAGTCTCTATTCACCGCAATTGGTAGCCACTCAGCAAGAATATCTCCTCGCCCTGCGCAACCGGGAAACACTTGAAATGAGCCCCTATCCAGATATTCGGCAAGGGGCGGAAGAATTGGTCCAGAGCACCCGGGAGCGGCTGCAATTATTGGATGTGCCGGAACATCAGATCCGCGAGTTGGAACAGGCCGAAAAAATTTATAAGAATCTGCATATCCATTCTCCTTTTCATGGGGTTGTGCTCCAAATTGGTGTTCGTGAAGGCCAATATGTGACCCCCCAAACGGAGCTCTATACCTTGGCCGATCTTTGTCAAGTGTGGGTTTATGTGGACATTTATGAGTATGAACTGCCTTGGGTCCAGGCCGGCGATGAAGCCGAGATGCGCGTTACTGCCATTCCCGGCCAAGTTTTTCACGGTACGGTCGCTTATATTTATCCCTATCTGGAGAAACAAACCCGCACTGTTCAATTGCGTCTGGAATTTGATAATTCTGATCTCTTGTTGAAGCCGGAGATGTTCGCCAATGTGACCATTCATGCCAGCAAGCAGGTGGACGCAGTGGTGGTGCCGGAGGCAGCCATTGTCCGCTCCGGCACCCGGGAGCAGGTGTTCGTCGTGCGTGGGCCCGGCAAATTTGAACCTCGGGAGGTGAAGGTGGGGGTCTCAGCCGAGGGTTTCACCGAAATTTTGGCGGGACTCAAACCTGGCGAGAAGGTGGTGACCTCAAGCCAGTTTCTCATCGACTCCGAGTCCAAGCTGCGGGAGGCTACCGCCAAAATGAAAGAACCCAAATTAGGGGCGATAAACGCTGAAAAACAGGAAGAGGATGCCGGCAAACATAAACAGAGGATAACGCCTAAGGGGAGTCCTGCCAAGGATAATCATACCCCCCACACCCATTCAGCCCCTGAGGAGGTAAGATGATTAAGTTCATTATCGATGCTTCCCTCCGGAATAAATTTCTGGTGCTGACGGCTACGCTGCTGCTGCTGGCCGTGGGCCTCTGGACCCTCAAAAACACCCCCCTGGATGCGATCCCGGACCTTTCCGATGTGCAGGTCATCGTCTTTACCGAATATCCGGGCCAGGCCCCCCAGGTGGTGGAAGATCAGGTGACTTATCCTCTGACCACGGCCATGTTGGCGGTGCCCCATGCCAAGGTGGTACGGGGCTATTCCTTCTTTGGTTTCTCTTTTGTCTACATCATCTTCGAAGATGGCACTGACATGTACTGGGCTCGCTCCCGGGTACTGGAGTATCTTAACTATGTCCGCGGCAGGCTCCCGGCAGGCATCAATCCTTCTTTAGGGCCCGATGCCACGGGGGTGGGTTGGATCTACGAGTATGCTTTGGTGGACCGGAGCGGAAAACACGATCTGGCCCAACTGCGCACCATTCAGGATTGGTACCTGCGCTATCCTCTGCAGACCGTTCCGGGGGTGGCTGAAGTGGCTTCTATTGGAGGATTCGTCAAACAATATCAGGTGGAGGTGGACCCTAACGCTTTGCTGGCCTACCACATTCCCCTCTCCAAGGTGAAGCGGGCCATCCAACGTTCCAATCAGGATGTGGGCGGGCGTTTGGTGGAAATGGCGGAGACCGAGTACATGGTTCGTGGTCTCGGCTATATCCAGTCCATTGAAGATATCAACGATATTCCGCTGGGGGTGGATAGGCAAGGCACGCCTATCCGTATCGCAGATGTGGCCCATGTCCACTTAGGGCCTGAATTGCGCCGCGGCCTGGCCGAACTCAATGGCGAAGGGGAAGTGGCCGGTGGGGTGGTGGTCATGCGTTATGGGGAAAACGCCCTGGCTACCATCCAGCGGGTCCGGACCAAGCTGGAGGAACTAAAGCAGTCCCTGCCGGAAGGGGTGGAAATCGTACCCGTGTACGATCGGGGTGCGCTTATCGAACGGGCGGTGGACAGTCTTCAGGAGACCCTTCTTCAGGAGGTGATCATCGTCAGCCTCGTCCTTGCGCTCTTTCTATTCCATCTCCGTTCCTCTTTGGTGGCTATTTTGGCCTTGCCCATGGCGGTTCTCATCGCCTTTATTATCATGAAAGGGCAGGGTCTCAACGCTAACATCATGTCCCTGGGGGGCATCGCGATTACCATTGGCGCCATGGTGGATGCCGCTGTGGTGATGATCGAGAACGCCCACAAGCATCTGGAACGATCTGTGTTGGAGAAAGGTAGAGCGCTTACCCGCGATGAGCACTGGGTGACAGTGGGGATTTCCGCCAAAGAGGTGGGACCGGCGCTGTTTTTCGCCCTGGCCATCATGACCGTATCCTATTTGGCCATCTTCACTCTCGAAGCCCAGGAAGGCAGGCTATTCAAGCCCCTGGCTTTTACGGCGACTTATACCATGGCGGCCGGGTCGGTGCTTGCCATCACCCTGGTTCCCTTGCTGATGGGTTATTTTATCCGGGGCAAGATCCTGCCGGAGAAAAAGAACCCGGCTAATCGCCTCCTGCATTTCCTGTTTGCCCCGGCAGTCCGTCAGGCTTTGCGCTTTCGTAAAACCACATTGATTATTGCTTTTGTTTTACTTGGAGTGACCCTTTATCCAGTAGCTAAAACCGGCAGTGAGTTTATGCCGCCCCTGGATGAAGGGGATATTCTTTACATGCCGAGCGCCTATCCGGGCATCTCCATCACCAAAGCCAAGGAGGTGTTGCAGCAGACCGACAAGATCTTGAGCACCTTTCCCGAGGTCCACTCCGTCTTTGGTAAGGCAGGGCGGGCGGAAACGGCCACCGATCCGGCGCCCCTTTCCATGTTTGAGACTACCGTGCAGCTCAAGCCCAAGGAAGCATGGCCAGACCCCAGCAAAACGACCAAAGAATTGATGGATGAAATGGATGCCGCCATTCAGTTTCCAGGAATTACCAACGCCTGGACTATGCCCATCAAGACCCGGATCGATATGCTCTCTACCGGTATTAAAACGCCCATTGGGATTAAGGTAAGCGGACCAGATCTGGCCGTGTTGGAACAGGTGGCCGGCGACATCGAGCGGACGCTGAAGGCGCTTCCAGAGACCTTATCCGCTTTCGGGGATAAGGCTGCTGGGGGCTATTACTTGGATTTCGATATTTCTCGAGAGGAGGCGGCCCGCTATGGGCTAACGGTGGGAGATGTGCAGGATGTGATCCAGACCGCCATTGGTGGAATGAAGGTGACGGAAACTGTCGAGGGGCTAGAACGTTATCCGGTGAATCTGCGCTATCCCCGGGAGTCGCGCGACAACCTGACCCAACTGAAACGGACTTTGATCCCCACCCCCACCGGCACCCAAATCCCTTTGTCTCAAGTGGCTGATCTCCGGTTACATCGAGGTCCGCCTGTGATCAAAAGCGAAAATTCCCGGCCCAATGCTTGGATTTACGTGGATATTAAGTCTTCGGATATAGGCGGCTATGTAGCCAAAGCCAAGGAGGTAGTACAACGGGAAGTAGATATTCCACCCGGCTACACGTTGAGTTGGTCGGGTCAGTATGAGTACATGGCGCGGGCGGCCGAGCGGTTGCAAATCGTGGTGCCGTTGACCCTGTTGATTATTTTTTTGCTGCTGTATTTTAATTTCCGCAATGTGACTGAACCGCTACTCGTGATGGGCTTTATTCCCTTCAACCTCATTGGCGGTTTCTGGTTGCTATATTGGCTAGATTTTAATCTGTCTGTGGCCGTAGGAGTGGGATTCATTGCCTTGGCGGGTATAGGGGCTGAAACGGCGGTGCTAAAATTGACCTTTATCGACCAGGAACTGGCCCAGCGCCGTCAAGCCAAGCTAAAAAAGCGCCAGGAGGGAGAAAATACGCCTCCTTCCTCCAAGGTTCTGCGCTTGTCGTCCAAGGAGATCATGTCGGCGGCCTATGCGGGGACCATGGGGCGGGTACGTCCCGTCTTCATGGCTGATTTTTCCACTATTGCAGGTCTTTTGCCTATCATGTGGAGCTCGGGCACGGGAGCTGAGACTATGCAGCGAATCGCCGCCCCCATGGTAGGGGGATTGGTGAGTGTCATGATTCTCAACTTACTGGTATTGCCCGTGTTTTATGGGATGATTTTACAAGCTCGGGAAAGGTTTCGCGGACAGTTCAAAGATGGGCTCTGAATTTTTTCCGTTCCCTGTTATTGGATTTTGCCTATGCTTTATCAATATAAGTTTTCACGAATTGTTCAAGCTGGGGGACGTCACATTCGAATCCCATTTCCCGGGCTTTTTGCAGGGCGGTTTCCCCATTCATTCCCTGCTCGACCGCCGTGGCCATCATGGTGAAAGCGCCAGCGCGCTTGCCACTGGCGCAATGCACAAACACTGGTTTGGGGACATCCTCTAGCCGCTCCCGGAACTGGTCCACCAGGGTTTCATTTCAGGCGTCCATGGACACCGGAAGATGCGCGTATTCCATACCGAGTTCGCTGACAATCGCGCCTTCATCGGACGGGCTTAAGGGTTGATCCTTCTCGCCAGTCGCACGCAGGTTAATGACAGTTTGGAAACCCTCTTGTTTCAGCTGTTGCAAATCTTCCTTGAAAGGTTGGCCGCCCACCGCAGTTGTTTCATTGAATTTGCTCAGATTCATCATGCTTTCTCCCAGTAAATATTGGGTTAATTTCTCATTAATATATATCTCAAGCCTACGGCAATAGGGGGTACTATGCTAATAGCTCGATTATTCAATTCTAGCTGTACTCCCCATCAAGGGGATATTCCTCGTGGATTTCAGCCTGTAACTTCGCTCCCCTTCTTAGCCTTGATCATAGGGGTTACAGGGTGCCCGGAATTCCTCGGGCACATCAGGCGGGCATTGGCCGCACATGTGGTTGCCGGGGACGGCAAAATCGATTTTTTGGGGATAGGGCAGGTCAAGATTGTTCATGATGGTTGTGAAGTCTTCTAGCGATGTGGATTCCTTTATCCGGGGATTGCGCTTTTTCTCCTGGGCAATGGTTGAGATGAATCGTCCTTCATAATTGTGGGCCGGATAAACCAGGGTTTCGTCGGGTAGGGTAAAGAGCTTGTCGCGAATGCTATGGTATAAACTGGTGGCATCGCCTTGCTGAAAATCAGTGCGCCCGCAGGCATCGATTAAAAGCGCATCGCCAGAGAAGAGGAGGGTGTGAGTTTGGTCGTTCACAATATAGCAATGATGGGTGTCGGTATGGCCAGGGGTAAACAGGGGATGCAGTTCGATGTTGCCAATGGAAAAAGATTCGCCCTCTCGCAGACCAATATCGACGCAGGAAAACTGGTCCATGGCCGGATAACAAATTTGGCTGCCGGTAAGTTGTTTGAGCTTAAGTGCGCCTGTCAGATGATCCGCATGGACATGGGTATCAATGGTATAGGTTAGCTTCAAGTCCAGCGCTTGCAGTATTTCCAAATCCCGTTTCGTGGTGTCGATAACCGGGTCAATCAGTGCGCACTGGCCAGTTTCGGGGCAGGCCAGCAAATAAGTGTAAGTAGAGGATACTGGTTCGAAAAGCTGTTTGAAAAGCATGCCTTTATCTCCAAATTAGCAGCAAAAAGCGCGGACTTCAAAGGGCCCCTTGATCGCATTTTTCGATAGCCTTCACTATCGAGGATAGTGCAGCCTTTGACTCATTACCAGCGCCGACCCGGAAAATGGCCCCTTCGCTCCACTCGGCAACAGCGTTACCCTTCGGTGTTCTATCAAGGACGACACGTTTTGGCGGCGCCGCCATGGGTACGGGCCTGCTGAATAGGGGGCAGGGGGGTATCCCCGTAAGGGCAGCATACGCGGCAATCCCCCGGTTTGGAGCGCAGCCTGATAATTGCCGTAGGAAAGAAAAATGGTGCCTCTTCTGCTAGAGTTAAGTATTCCCGAGCTTAAGATTGTAAGCCCTGTTTTTAAACCCAACGAGGATTAAACCCATGCGTACGGAGAGTCGCCAACATACCCATAAAACCATGGCTGCTTCTGTTCAGAATGGCGAGTCTAGTGCTGTTTTCACCTGCCCCATGCATCCGGAAATCCGCCAACAAGGACCCGGCAATTGCCCTATTTGCGGCATGGCCCTGGAGCCGGAAACCATCACTGGCGAGGAAGGTGAAAATCCAGAACTGACCGATTTCAAGCGCAGGTTTTGGATTGGCTTGGTGTTGAGTCTCCCCCTGCTAGTATTGGACATGGGGGGGCATTTTACCGATATCCATTTCGTTGACGAAAACATTTCAAACTGGGTTCAATTGGTGCTGGCCACACCGGTTGTGCTTTGGGCGGGTTGGCCTTTTTTCGTGCGCGGCGCTTATTCACTGGTGAAGCGTTCTTTAAATATGTTTACCTTGATTGCCATGGGTACGGGCGTTGCCTGGATATATAGCGTGGTCGCCACTATCGCCCCTGGTATTTTCCCGGCGGCCTTTCGCGGCGAAAGCGGCATTGTTCCGGTTTATTTTGAAGCCGCCGCGGTCATTATCGTTCTGGTGCTGTTAGGGCAAATTCTGGAACTACGCGCCCGGGAGCGGACGGGCGGCGCCATCAAAGCCCTGCTCGGTCTGGCGCCCAAAACCGCCTACCGAATCGATGAAAAGGGCCATGCCGCCGAGATCCCCATTGAAGAGATTCAAGTAGGCGATCATTTACGGATTCGCCCCGGTGATAAATTGCCGGTAGACGGCGTAGTGACGGAAGGTAGCAGCCATGTGGATGAGTCCATGGTTACCGGAGAGCCGATGCCGGTTGAAAAAACGGTGGGATCAAAGGTCATCGGCGCTACCGTAAATGCCAATGGCTCTCTCATTATCCGCGCTGAGAAAGTGGGCCGGGAAACGATGCTAGCCCAAATCGTTAAAATGGTCGCTGATGCCCAAAGAAGCCGGGCCCCCATCCAAAGAATGGCGGATATTGTGGCGGGCTGGTTCGTGCCGGCGGTTGTTTTGATTGCGGTAATCGCTTTTATCCTCTGGTCTATTTTGGGCCCCCCGCCCGCCTTTAGTTATGCTTTGATTGCCGCGGTGAGCGTTTTGATTATTGCCTGTCCCTGCGCCCTGGGATTGGCCACACCCATGTCCATCATGGTGGGGGTAGGCCGAGGAGCCAAGGCCGGGGTGCTGATTAAAAATGCCGAAGCTCTGGAGATCATGGAAAAAGTGGATACCCTGGTGGTAGATAAAACCGGTACCCTGACAGAAGGCCGTCCCGCCTTAACGGAGATAATAACCGCCGAGGGATGGGAGCGGGATGAGCTGCTGAAACTTGCCGCCGCCCTGGAGCAGGGAAGTGAGCACCCCCTGGCGGAGGCCATCGTTCGGGCCGCCCATGACGAGGGGTTGGTGTTGGCTCATACAAAGGGCTTTAAGGCGGTGACTGGAAAAGGCGTGAAAGGTCGGGTAGAGGGCAGGGAGATTGCCTTGGGAAACAGCAAGCTGATGGCCGATCTGGGGGTTGATACCGCACCGCTTCGGAAAGGCGCCGAGGAGCTGCGGGTCCAGGGCGCTACCGCCATGTTGGTAGCCATTGATGGCAAATTAGCGGGGGTCATTGCAGTCTCTGATCCCATCAAGGAAACGACCCACGGGGCTATTCAAGATCTGCATGAGGCGGGTTTAAAAATTGTCATGCTCACGGGAGACAATGAAACCACCGCCCGGGCCGTTTCAGAGAAACTGGGCATTGATGAAGTGTATGCCGATGTCTTGCCCCAGGATAAAAATCGGATTGTGGGCGAATTGCGGGATAAAGGCGCCGTGGTCGCCATGGCGGGGGATGGGATTAATGATGCCCCGGCCCTGGCGGCGGCCCAGGTGGGGATTGCCATGGGAACTGGCGCCGACGTAGCTATGGAAAGCGCGGGTGTGACTTTGCTGCAAGGCGATCTGAACGGTATTACCAAAGCGATTCATCTGTCCAGAGCCACCATGAGAAATATTCGCCAAAACCTTTTCTTTGCCTTTATCTACAATGCGGCGGGGGTACCGGTAGCCGCGGGCGTTCTATTTCCCTTTTTTGGCATTTTGCTTTCTCCCATTTTTGCCGCCGCCGCCATGTCGCTTAGTTCCGTCAGCGTGGTAGGGAATGCGCTGCGTTTGAACTGGGTGAAAGTATAATAAGCGGACATTCACTCAATCGTTGAAAGAAAATCTCCGCCTCGCCAATATCAAAATAGGACGATATGTTAAAAAATCAGTTGAGCATGAGGAATGGCCAATTGTTGTGAGGACAAAAGCTGCGAGGTTACCGCCCTCCGGGAACGTCACGGACGCGTATTGTGGATTGTGCTGATTATCAATCTCGTGATGTTTTTCGTAGAGGGCTGGGCGGGTCTGTTGGCTCATTCCACCTCGCTTCTTGCGGATGCCCTTGACATGTTGGGCGATGCCTTGGTCTATGGATTCAGCCTTTTTGTGCTTGCCCGTTCGGTACGCTGGCAGGCGGGGGCGGCTCTCGCAAAGGGGGGATTTATGCTTGTCTTCGGCCTTGGCGTACTGGGGGAAGCCACCTACAAGGTGTTCTATCCTATTATGCCAGGCGTGGAGATGATGGGCCTTATCGGAGGGGTGGCGCTTGCGGCAAACCTTGTTTGTTTTTTCCTGCTCTACCGCCACCGGAGCGACAATCTCAACATGCGTTCCACATGGTTGTGCTCCAGAAATGACCTGATAGCGAATGTTGGTATCTTACTGGCTGCCGCGGGTAGCTATTTACTCGCTTCACGCTGGCCGGATATTCTTGTTGGAAGTCTCATTGCAAGTCTATTTCTTAGCTCTGCGTTCAGTGTTTTGCGGCAGTCCCTTCAAGCGCTGCGCGCCCCCCATTCTGAAACCGCGGGATCGGTCGCTATTCGTCCATTCAACACCAACACATCCCACAATGCTTAGCGTACGATTTACGTTATTGTTGTACCGCCCCGGTTTACGCGCAGGCGCCGTCTCTTCCAGATAGCAAAGATCGCCGGGAAAACAATCAGCACCATAGCTAGCGCTGAGATCACTCCGCCAATCATCGGAGCGGCGATACGCTGCATCACATCCGCGCCGCTGCCGGTACTCCATAGGATAGGCATCAGGCCCACGAACAGGGTCATACCGGTCATAAGCATGGGGCGGATGCGCATGCTAGCGCCTTCCTGGATGACCTCGCGCAGGTCACCACGCGTTCTTAGGCGCCCCTCTGCCCAGCGCGCCCGGTATGCCAGATCCAGATAGACCATCATCAGCAGACCCAGCTCAACCGCAAGGCCAGCCACCGCAATCATGCCGACCCACACGGCCACGCTTAGCTTGTAGTCCAGGAACCACAGCAGCCATACGGCACCGACCAGGGAAAATGGCACGCTGACCATGATAATGAATGTTTCCGTAAGGGAGCCCCGGTGCATAAATAGCATGAAGAAGATCAGGAACAGGGTTGCCGGCAGGAGCACCTGGAGCTTGGCCTTGGCCTGCTCGAAATATTGAAACTGTCCTGCCCACTCGAGCCGGTAGCCCGCGGGAATCGCGGCGCGATCAGCAACTGCCTGCTTGGCTAACGCCACATAGTCAGCGATCCCAATGCTCGGCTTGACATCCACAAACACAAAACCCACGAGTTGGCCGTCCTCGCTGCGGATCGCCGGCGGGCCGGTGGTAAAGGCAATATCGGCTACCTGGGTAATGGGAATTTGGGCGCCGGTTGGCGTTGCCACCAGCACCCGTTCCAAGGCGGCGATATTATCGCGGTAGTTACGCCCATAGCGCACCAGGATATTGTAGCGCTCGCGCCCCTCCACGGTCTGGGATACGACGGCTCCGCCGATAGCCGCCATGATGACGCGCTGGACGTCTTCGACGTTGAGACCGAAGCGGGCGGCGCTGACCCGGTGGATAGTGAAATCGAGGAAATAGCCGCCGGTGGTGCGCTCGGCGAACGCACTACGGGTATGGGGAGTAGTGCGAGGATCATTCTGTAGGATTTTCTCAATGGCGATACCCGTTTTTTCGATGGTGGCCAGATCCGGCCCGAAGACTTTGATCCCCAGGGCGGAGCGAATACCGGTAGCCAGCATTTCGGTGCGGGTCTGGATGGGCATCCAGAAAATGTTGGGCATCCCGGGAAAACGCAGCTTCTGGTCCAGCTCCTGAATCAGATCCTCCCAGGCGAGCCCTTGACGCCATTGTTTCTTGGGCTTGAGGGTGATTACCGTCTCCACCATGGATAGGGGGGCCGGATCGGTGGCGCTAGTGGCACGGCCGACCTTGCCGAATACGTGCTCCACTTCCGGGATGCCGGCGATAATCCGATCCATGGTCTGCAAGGTTTGGGTCGCCTCGGTAATGGACATGCCCGGCAGCGCGGTAGGCATGTAGAGAATCGATCCCTCGTTGAGCGGCGGCATGAACTCAGTGCCAAGTGATCGAAACGGGATCACTGTGGCGAATAAGGCAATTACGGCCAACCCCACCACCCACCAGCGTAGCTGGATGGCCAACCGTACCATGGGCCGATAGGCCGCCACCAGCCAGCGGTTGAGCCTGCTGCGATCAGCGCGGATACGCCCGCGGATGAGCCATACGGCCAGGGCTGGAATCAAGGTGAGGGAGAGGAGCGCGGCAAACGCCATGGAATAGGTCTTGGTGTAGGCTAATGGCTTGAACAGCCGCCCCTCGGTGCCCTCCAACGCGAACACCGGCAGGAAGGAGACGGTGATAATCAACAACGAGAAGAAAATGCTCGGCCCCACCTCCTGCATGGCCTCGATCACCACATCGATGCGCGATTTTGCCCTCTCCTCCGACGGCGTGTCCCCAGCCTGCCACTGGTGCAACCGCTTGTGGATGTTGTCGATGATGACAATGGCCGCATCCACCATGGCGCCGATGGCGACCGCAATGCCGCCCAGCGACATGATATTGGCGGTCAGTCCCTGATAAGCCATGGGAATGAAGGCGATAAGCACCGCCACCGGTAAAGTGATGACCGCCACCAGCGCGGAGCGTAGGTGCAGCAGAAAGGCCAGGATCACCAGTGAGACGATGATCATCTCTTCGATCAGAGTCTTTTGCAGGGTATCAATGGCCTGCTTGATCAGGGTGGAGCGGTCATAAACCGGTACGATCTCCACACCCTCGGGTAGCCCCGGTTTGATCTCGGCCATCCGCTGCTTCACGCGGTTGATCACCGATAGGGCGTTTTCGCCGTAGCGCATCACCACAATGCCGCCGACGGTGACGCCCTCCCCATCCAATTCCGCCTGGCCGCGCTGCATTGCCGGCCCGAGCGCTACCGTGCCGACCTCCTTGAGGGTAAGGGGGACCCCGCCCGTGGTCGTCTTCAGAACGACCTGTTCCAGATCGGTAACCGATTGCACGTAACCTCGGCCGCGGATGAAGTGCTCGTAGCCGGCCACCTCCAGGAGGCGTCCGCCGACCTCGTTGTTGACAGCGCGCACCGCCTCGACTACCCGCTTGAGCGGAATGTCCAGTGAAGCCAGCTTGTTGGGATCGAGGCTGATCTGGTATTCGCGCTTATAGCCGCCTACGGACGCCACCTCGGCCACGCCTTCAATGGCCTCCAGCGCATAACGCAGGTTGAAGTCCTGCAAGGAGCGCAACTCCGCCAGATTATGGCGACCGCTGGTATCCCTGAGCGCGTACTGGTACACCCAGCCGACTCCGGTGGCGTCCGGCCCCAGGGTGGGGTTGACGTTTTCAGGTAGATCCGCCGTGGCGCTGTTCAAATATTCCAGCACCCGCGAGCGCGCCCAGTACATATCCACGCCGTCCTCGAAAATGACGTAGACGAAGGAGAGTCCAAAAAAGCTTTGACCGCGCACGTAGTTGACGCCAGGCGCCGCCAGCAAGGTCGTTGTCAGGGGATAGGTGATCTGATCCTCCACCAGGTCCGGACTGCGCCCCGGCCACTCGGTGAAGAGAATCACTTGCACATCGGAGAGATCCGGAATGGCGTCCAGCGGCGCTTGTATCAGCGCCCGATAGCCGCCGAAAGCCAATGTCGCAATGGCGACCAGGGTTAACAGTCGGTTGCGCGCGCAGTAGCCGATGAGACGCTGCAGCGCGCTAAGATCGGTGCCTTCCGCGGGGGGATGCCCCTTGCCCTGGTGTTCACTTACCATTGCTCAATCCCCGCCTTGAGCCGGCTTTCGGATGCGATCAGAAAATTGCCGGAGGTCACCACCTGATCACCGGGCTCAAGACCGCTTAGAATCTCGATCCGCCCGCCCGCGCGTTGTCCGGTCTCAACCCGGCGCGGCGCCAACCGTCCGCCGCCCAAGTCCTCGAACACGATGCGGGTCTCGCCGGCGATGATCACCGCCTCTTCGGGCACGGTAAGCCGTTGACCTAAATCGGCCTTGAGCTTCACCTCGGCGTACATTTCGGGCTTGAGCACGCCGTCGGGATTCTCCAGGGTAATGCGCACGCGCCCCGTGCGGCTATCCCCATCCAGGTAGGGATAAACGTAATCGATGTCGCCTTGAAAAACCTGATTCGGCAGATAAGGCAGGTGTACCTCGGCTGACATGCCCGCGCGCACCAGCGGCAACTCCGCCTCGTAGACCTCGGCTTCCACCCAGACCCGGGACAGATCGGCGATGCGCATGAGCGTTTCTCCGGCCTGGCGCGCCGTGCCCTCGACCACGTTCTTCATGACTACCGTACCGCCGAGCGGCGCGTGGATGGGCACGTAATCGAGGGACTCGCCCCGCCGCGCCAAGGCGGCGATCTCCCCGTTGGTCATGTCCCACAGTTCAAGGCGTTTGCGGGCGGCATCAAGGAGAGTGGATGAGGCGCTACGCTGTCTGAGCGTAAGGTATTCCTGCTGGGCTGCTAGCAGTTCCGGGCCATACACCGTAAACAGGGGCTGGTCTTTTTTCACCGGTGCGCCGACATACTCAGCATACAATTCGCCCACCCAGGCATCGAATTTCAAGCTTACATCCCCAAGCCGCGTCTCGTCATAGCTTACTTGCCCTACAGCGCGAATTGTGCGCTCCAGATCCGTGACTTGCGCCCGTGCGGTCTCCACCCCGATGAGCTGCCGGCGGCGGGCATCCAAAGTCACTGTGCCGGCAGGCGCGGCTTCAAGGGACTCCTCACTGCCGTCGGCACGAACAGCACCGGAGGCTACCTCCAACCCCCTGCGGCCGGTGGTCATATCCAGTATTACCGTATGTTCCGGAGCACCGGCCCCATTGAACCACAGCGTCAACGGCCAACTGCCTTCCATGGGTAATTCGAGTGATCCGCCATAGATGCCGGGTTTGAGCTCCTTTATCTCGGCGGGTACCTCCATGGCCGGCATGGAACCCATCGCTGGCATTGCAGCCATCGCCTCAATTTGGGCATTCTGGAGTGGCTGCCCCTGTTTATTTTGGAGGTAAATCACCACGATATTTTTGCCCACGACGGGTCTTTTTGGCTTTAAAGCGACATCGAATCGATAGGGACCCGCCACATAAGGCAGAGCGCCGGCCTCGGTGGACGCTTCAGGTGCCGTTTTGAGGGGCCGTGCGCCGGAAGCCAGCTGTAACCCTTCGCGCCCGGTTGCCAAATCGAACACGAGCCGCGTTTCACCCACCGGCGGCTTGGCAATGCGCAGCGTTAATGGCCAACTGCCTTCCATGGAAAGATCAAAGGTACCCTGGTACAAGCCTGGTTCGATTGCTTGCATCTCCGCCGGGGCCTGCATGGCGGGCATGGAGCCCATGGCGGGCATCTCCGCCACGGCATGGATTTGGGCATCACGGATAGGATTGCCTTGGTGGTCCTCGAGTACCACTTGGAGCCGGTTTTCTCCGACCTGGGGCGTGGCCGGTTGTAGGGCCACACCCACCCGGAACGGGCCTGAGCGATAGGTGGGATGAAGGCCCGTGGGCTTGGGTGCGGTCACGCCGGGCGATGCGGAAGGCGGGAGTTGCCATCCGATGACTATACCTAGGGCTAGCAATGCCGCTCCAGCGATAAAGAGAAGGAGGAATCGGGTCACGGCGTGATCTCCTTGGCAGGTGGGAGAGGCGCCGCAGGCGCTGAAATAGAGTCGGCCAGCTGGTCTAGGGGGATGCCCATCCATTGCTCTAGCTGGGCAAGCTGGCGCAAGTAATCGGCCCGTACTCGCGCTAATCCGTTCTCGGTGCGTAGTTGCTGGCGCTCAGCATCAATAACATTGAGAAAGGGACCGGCGCCGGCCCGGTAGTCGGCCCGGGCGGCGTCCAGGTTATCCTGGGCGAGGGGCGCCAGGCGGCGGAGATAGACTTTGATCACCGCTTCATTCTCCTCAACCGCGGCGCGGCTGGCCTCCAGCTCCCCCAGGAGTCGGGCCTCCCGGTCGGTGAAACGCCACCGGACCTGGCGCAGATCGGCGCGAGCGGCGTCTAGGGCTGCTGACCGCTTGTTGCTGTAATCGAAGGGAAGATTGATGGAGAAGCCGAGAGTCCAACGTTTAGCCGGATCATCCCAGAAACTGTTGTAACCAGCCATGACCCGAAAATCTGGGTAGAAGTCCTTCTCGGCTAGCCCGACCTGAGCCTTCGCTCCGGCAATACGGGCGCGGATACGGGCCAGTTCAGGGTGCGCGCGCAGTGCGGTCATTTGGAGTTGGGCGAGCCGAGGGAGGGGGGTGGTCAATTGGGGAAGCCCGGCGGGTAGCGGCACTCGGGTTTGAGGCGGGCGGTTGAGTAAGGCATTGATACGGGCCTGGACTTCGCGGCGACGGCGATCGAGGGTGACCGCCTTAACCTCAAGGCGGGCCTGGGCCACTTCAGCCTGCAAGGCGTCCTGCTGCCCCGCGCGTCCGGCCGCATACTGGATCTCGGCGATGCGTCGAAGTTCTTGCAGCAGCGCTTGGTGGTCCCGATTAATGGTCAACGCCCGGTGGACGTAGAACCATTCAGCAAAGAGGGTTTTGGCGGCTGCCGCGACTTGCAGGCGTAAGGCGCCTTCATTCTCGGCGATAGCGCGGGCTTCCTCTTGTGCCGCCTGTTTCTGGAGCGCCAGCTTGCCCGGCCAAGGTAGCGCTTGGCTGAGTCCCAGCCGTTGGTTGAACCTGCGGGAGCTGTCGAGTGTGTCGGGGGCGGTGGAATAGCTCAGCGTGGGATCGTCCAGGGCGCCTGCAGGGGCGATGCGGTACTCCGCGGCCTCAAGCGCGGCCTGCCGTGCTTTGAGGCCCGGATGGTGGCTAAGTACCGATTCCACCAATTGCGTCACCGTAATCCGTGGCTGTCCCGCAATCGGGTCCGGTTCGCTCGCAAATACCTGGGTGCCTGCAATGACCAGTGCCGCGATCAAACCGAGCTCATAGGACAAATGGGCGCTATAAAACATGAAAGACCTCCGGGAAAAGAAATAAAGCGGCGCACAGCCTGCATTGGCATGAGTCTGCGCTTAATCTGTATTAAAGACCGGAGGTCTATTTAATTTCGCAAACGGTGGGTGAACAGGTAAGTGCGAGTTCCAGGGAACCCAGAAGAGAAAGGGGGGATAGGGGGCGCGGTGAGAAGTGGCCTAGGTAACGCCACCACAAACGTGGCGGGGGGAAGAATGGCAGGGGGAGGTTGAGGGCCGTCCAACAGCATCGCTAGTAGCTGGGAGGAGGCGGGCGAGGGGGCGTGTAGGCCCGCTAATTGGACCACGCTGACCTGGCAACAATCTGTCCCGGTGTGGCTCTCGGAGGCGCCGCATCCGCCTTCCATTTCGCAGCTATCCGTCACTGGCTGACCGCAGCAACAGACAAAGCGGGGCTTATCATCCATAAGAGAGCAAGCAAAGATTTCCTGGGATTGGGTACCCAGACCCATAAGCAGAAAAATCCCCACCATTATCTGCCGCAGCCGGAGATGGCGAAATAATCTCATGTGCTAAAGTTTATGAGCAATCATGATCCCGAGCAAGCGCCGACCCGCTGCTGGATTAATCCTCTACTATTGCCAATTCGTGATGTAACTTCGCAAGTGCCCGGTTCTCTTCTGCTGCTTCCTTATAACGGCGGGTTAAGTTTTGGTAGTGCAGAACCATATAGCTACGGATATTAGGGTAAACGTCGGTGATTTTTTTATATACTTTGGCCAGTTCTTGATATTCTTCCGATTTTTTTTCTAAGCGCTTGGCTTCTTCTTCATAATGGGCCACTAACCGCTCATGGTCAGCCTTGGTTTTGGCGTTGGCAATTGCCTCTTCAATGTGCTCGATCTCTGATCCTTGGCTATGGGCAAGCATGGGTGCAAGAATAAAGGCTATTGTCAGCACCATTTTTGGTACGAGCCCTCCATAAATTCTGTTCATTGTATTGTCTCCTTTGCAAGATCCCGTTTGACTTGTTCAATCAATCTCCCCCGCTTGTGGGCGGAGGCGTTCAATATCATCCCCCCGTTTTTTAACCCAACGCCTAACAGTGATATTAGAAACGCCGCTCAAGCATTTAATACCACGAAAACCAATCCCTTCAAGATAAAGTTTTATACACCGTTTTTTATAGCCTCGATACCGCGGCATTTCTGACAAGGCATAAAACTTTATCTCAAATTGCAATGGTCTATCCTTGAAATAGAAATTTAGAGAAAGTGTTTTGGCACGTCTATATAAAAAATAATCTCTCCTCCGGTGTTTTTAATGAAAATAAGCCATTCCCCCAGAGCGTGTAACCGCCTACCGGTTTTAGGAATAATAGCCCTTGCTTTGCTATTCATATTCACCAGTTGCGCAAGTCATAACCTCCCTTCCCTGGGGGGACAGCCAGGACAAGGCGCACTTTTTGAACCTGAAAACGGGACCATTGCCGCCTCGCCTGAGCAGACCGGGGAAGGGAAGCCATTGTTTGGCGGCGTCTCATCCCCCGAGCCTGTGCTAACAGAGGGAGAAGCGCTTTCCTTGAGCAAGTTAGAGGCCCTCGCGCGGCAACACAATCCTACTTTGGCCCAGGCCAAAGCCCAGATCCAGTCAGAACATGCCAAGGCCCTGGAAGCGGGGCTTTATCCCAATCCGGTCATAGGATATATCGGTGAGCAAATCAGCGTGCGGGGAACCGTGGGTGAATTTCAAGGGGGATTTATCCGCCAGAAAATCGTCACGGCGGGGAAGCTGCGCTTGAGCCGTGAGAAATACCAAGCCCGCGCTTCTGCCGCGGAGCTTCTTGCCCTGGCCCAGATGTACCGGGTGATTAACGCGGTGCGTATGCAGTTTTACCGGACCTTGGGCGCCGAGCGTAAGCTTGAGGTTCAACAAGAGCTGCTAGAGACGGCGGAAGATAGGCAGGTGACGGTGCAGGAGATGTTCAACGTGGGACAGGCCAATCGGGCCGATCTTCACCAGACACGGGTTCTACGCCAGGCGCAGCTACTCAATGTGCAGCAGGCGGAGAATGATTTGGCCATGGAGCGGGAAACTCTGGGAGCGATTATTGGTTTGTTGCAACCCCTGGGGGAGGTGACGGGGAAGTTGGAAGCTCCTTTGCGGCACCTGGTGTGGGAAGAGGCTCTGGAGCGGCTATTGGCGGAGAGCCCAGAGCTGGCCGCAGCCCATGCCAATCTTAAAGCCGATGAAATTATGGTGCAGCGGGAAAAAGTGGAACCTATTCCCAATCTATTTATTGAAGGCTCTGCCGGCCGAAACTTTGAGGCTTCCGAGACCGTCTATGGGGTGAGGGCTTTTGTGGAAGTACCCCTTTTTGATTGGAATCAAGGCACCATTCGGCAGGCTAAAGCAGATTGGCGACGCCAGCGCAATGAGGTGCGCCGGACGGAACTCAGCTTGCGCCAATCCTTGGCCGACTGGTTTCGCCGTTTTCGCACCGCGCTGCAAAAGGTCACGGAGTATCAAAATGTCATTTTGCCCCAATCGGAGCAGCGCTATGTCACGCGCCTTAAAAGCTATCGGGCGGATCGGGAAACCTGGCCGGGGGTGTTGGAAGCACAGCAAGACTTTTTTCATCGTGGCCTGATTTATATTGACCAACTGGTAGCTTGGCGGCAAGCCCAGGTGGCGATTGATGGCTTTCTCTTGGTAGGGGGGCTGGAGCCGCCAGCGGGTGTGGTGCCTCCCGGTCACATTGATTCGGTACCTAAACCCCGTTAAGGGCGAGCCATGGCATCATGGTCCCCATAATTTCTCAAGGAGGTTGTTCATCGATGAAAAAGGGCCTAAGCCGCAGGCAATTTCTGGCCACCAGCACCGCGGCAGTAGCGGCGAGCGCTTTAGGCGGAAGAGATGTCCAAGGGCAAGAGTCGACAGCCGAATCGAGACAGAAGCAGGCTAACGGTCCCGACTCTGCTCAGTCCTCTTTCTCCCGCTACTCGCGCTATCATCCGAGTTTCGGCGGTCCGCCGGAATCGGATCACTATTTGGGAAAGTTAGTGCCCGGATTGCGACAATCGGGCCTTCCGCCGGTGCCGTTCGAAGCGCCTGATTTGGGCAAGATTCCCTGGCGAATGGTGGGCGGAGTCAAAGAATTTGAGATTCGCTGCACCCCGGTGAAGCGGGAGTTTTTGCCTGGGCAGTTTATGAATGTCTGGGGGTATAACGGTAGTCTGCCAGGACCGACCATCGAAGCTTTCCAAGGCGATCGGGTCCGTTTCGTGGTGCATAATGAATTGCCAGAGCCCACCACTTTCCATTGGCACGGTTTGGAATTGCCCGTGCAATTTGACGGGGTGCCTGGCCTGACACAAGATTTGATTCCGCCGGGGGAAACCTATGTTTATGAGTATGATCTCCATCAGACCGGCACCTTTTTCTATCACTCCCATGTCACCATGCAGGAATCGTTTGGAATGGCGGGCTTTTTTATCATTCACCCCCGGATAGCCTACGATCCTCCAGTAGACCGGGATTTTGGCCTGATTTTTCAGAATTTTTTTATCTCCCCAAATACCGCTACCCCTGATTCCATGGCGATGAATTGGAATTGGCACACCATTAATGGGCGCAGCGGTCCTTATACGACTCCTTTAGTGTGCAAGCATGGGGAACGGGTACGAATACGGCTGATGGACTTTAGCCCCATGCAGCATCATCCCATTCATCTTCATGGCCATACTTTTTGGTTGACGGGCACCGAGGCGGGGCGTATCCCGCCCAACGCATGGGTTCCTAGGAACACCACCTTGACAGGCGTGGCCATGGCTCAGGATTTTGAGTTTATCGCTTTTAATCCGGGGGATTGGATTTTTCATTGCCATATGACGCACCATATGATGAATCACATGACTCAACAGGTGGGGCCCCGTATCCGCCAAAAAGTGGATGTGTCCCGTTACCTGGCGGATTTACCTAACCGGCCGCCGGTGGAATCTTCCCTAGCGCAGCCGGCTTTCGAGGTTCCGGGATATCCGCAAAAAATGCAGGGCATGGAGATGAACGCCGAGGCGATGCGCAAGCTTAATGAACGGCGGGAGACCCGGGGGATGCGCAAGCAGTGGCATGAGGGCGTCAAAGGGCTGATGACCGTGCTGCGGGTGCTTCCAGAGGATCTCTATAATCGGGTGATGCATAGCGAGGAGGCCATCCAGCCAGGTGAAATCTTTGAGGCTGTAGCCCGGCGTAAATGAGTAAAGGGTGGACAATTTTTGATAGTTTCCTGGGGACTGGAAGTTACCCCCGCTACTCCCTGTCAAAGGGGATTATTCTTTTCTGACCCGGAATTTTTGCCCTTCCCGCCTGATGGTATAACGATTCCCGTTATTGGGCTGTACAAAGGTATTTTCTTGCTGGTCTGGCCAATGAAAGCGCAAATTTTCTGAGCGGCACAGCTGGTGGGTTCGGATGGCCCGCGGCGGAAGGGGGAACAGCTGGCTGCCGAGTTCATACTGAATGGCGGTAGCCGTGTTATTGACGACCTGAAATTCGATGCGCAGGGATTTTGGGCGGCCAAACATTTGCACTGCGTAATAGTAGCCACTCTGTTTACTTCGCGCTACCGCCACCCCAACTTCCGTCACCCCTGGATCGAGCATGTTCTTGCGGTGTCCTGGCGAGGACTTCCATCCTTGGAAAAAACCTTGGATTAATTCCTCGGTGGTGAAGCCTGCCGTATCGAATTGAAAGGCGATATTCTCGGAAACGATGCAATATCGATAACCGTATCTACTCGCACGTTCCGCCGGTTGGTTGCCATCCGCATTGTGACCATACTGGTCAGTGCGGGCCATAAATTCCGCGAAATACCGGGAGGCTTCCTTAAGCTTGGGGCTGACTGTCAACTTTTGGCGGCCTTTCTCCTGGCGGAAGGTGTTCGTGCGGTTGATGATTCCTTTCGCTGCTTTGGTTAGGTGGGGAGAACTTTTCTCTTGCCGAGGCTGAGCCTTTCTCTTGCCGAGGCTGAGCCGCATCGGCAACTTGGCTATAAGTAAAGATAGGAAGGAGAAATGCCGCAAAAAGGAAGATTAAAAGACTTTGTCGGTACATCCTCTCTGGTCGCCTCTCTCAATGAAACTCTTTTTATTTCCGCGCTAGCCGCTGATAAGCGCCGGCAGCGGCGACACCAAACACAAGGTGAGCAGCGAGGGTAATTCCGTCCCGTACTTCGGTAAACCAGGGAAAGAGGAGGGTTAAACCGTATAAGTTGAGGGCATAAATCGCTAGCCCGAAAACGACGCCTGTCAGCAGACTCATCCCCCAGGACTGGCGATGAATGGCCCACGCCAGCAGCATGCCGTAAAAAACGGATAGCACAAAATGAATAGCTGCTGCTACGATCATAATTCCTGGACTGAAGCGGATGGGCGGGGGGAGAACGGCTTCGCCCATTACCAGGGCCGCCGTTAATTGAGTGTCTCGAAGTAAGGGGTTCAGAATGTCGTCGATGAAGATCCACCACATCACTCCCTGGGCCAGGGTCGCCAACACACCTGCAATAATGCCGGCCCACATTGCGGCACCCCTATCGATAGAGGAGAAAGAGCAAGGGAGCGGGGGGTTAGAGCGGCGCATTAGGAGACATCTGTATTCTAATAGAGGATTTCAGTGGAAATATGTCGCAAATTAAAACCAAAATAACTGCGCTTACGGGCATAATAAAATTCTGTTGTATATTTTACATGATATAGGGATGAATCGTTACTTACCCCCATGTTATCTTTAGTTACTAACCTTACTTTTTCCGGCCTATCCATCTGCCTCGCTTTATCTAACTCTACTCATGGCAGGATACAATGAAGCACTTAACTATATAATATAGGTCTATAGGTCGCTTTTTCTTGCGGTGATGATATTAGGGACTTACAGTGAATTTTAAAGGTTATTCGGATTACCGCCATGATACGGTTGCCCGTATCGGCGTTTTGGTGGCCAGTCTAGGAACACCAGAAGCGCCTACGGCATCTGCGGTGCGGCGCTTTTTAGCTAGCTTCTTATCTGATCCGCGTGTGGTGGAGTTGCCCCGTCCTTTATGGTGGCTTATTCTCCATGGCATTATTTTGCGTATTCGGCCATCCCCAGTGGCTCGTCTGTATCAAAGTATCTGGCGGGAAGATGGATCTCCACTGCTGAGTTTTGCCCGGCGTGTGGGACAAAGCCTGCAAGCTGAATTGGATAGCCGGGGAAGGTCTATTGAAATAAGGTTAGGAATGCGTCACGGCTCGCCTTCCATCGAAACGGCGCTGGAGGAACTGCGCCAGTCGGGAGCCCAGCGGCTATTGGTTTTTCCTCTTTATCCCCAGTACTCGGGAAGTACTACCGGCTCTACCTTTGATGCGGTAGCCCAAGTGCTTTCCACTTGGCGCTGGGTGCCGGAATTGCGGATGATTGCTCAATACCATGATCATTCCGGCTACCTTGAGGCATTGGCGGAGACGATTCGGCGTAGCTGGAAAGAGGCGGGGCGGGGAGAGCGCTTGCTTATTTCTTTCCATGGCCTGCCGAAACGGTACTTACTAGCCGGCGATCCCTATCATTGCCAGTGCCAAAAAACCGCTCGCCTTTTGGCAGAGCGATTAGGATTAAAAGAGGGCGAATGGCAAATAGCTTTTCAGTCCCGTTTTGGCCGTGAAGAATGGCTTAAGCCCTATGCTGATCACCTCTTGCAAGCCTGGGCCGAAGCCGGAATAAAACGGGTGGATGTCGTTTGCCCTGGGTTTGCTGTCGATTGTTTAGAAACTCTGGAAGAGATGGCCCAGCGTAACAGGGAACTGTTTTTACACGCAGGAGGAGAAGAGTATCGCTATATTCCCGCGCTTAACGATGAGTCTGCCCATATCCGTGCTTTGACCGATCTGGTTGAGCAACATATCCAAGGGTGGTCCGAAGCCGATTTAGGTGGGGGGCGGGAGGCGACGGGTCAAGCCGCCGAGAGAAGCCGTCAACGGGCTTTGGCGCTTGGCGCTAAGCAATAAGTGGATGAGCTAACTATGGCGGGATGCAAAGTGTGGTTTACGTCACCGGTCCCGAGACTGAAAAGCCAAGACTGTCTACCCTGAAGGGGCCTTAGCGTAATTCTTCCCGCGGCTGACGTTGCGGGTTTCCTTGCGGAGGATGTATGAAATCTCATCGAGAAATGTTGCGGGGTATCCAGCGGGAAGCCGGTATTACTCAACGCTGGATTGGCAAGGAATCGCTCGATAGGCGGGTTATGGAAGCTATGAAGGCGGTGCCGCGTCATGAGTTTGTGCCGGATGAACAACGTCCTTATGCCTATGATGATGCTCCTCTAGCTATCGGGTGTGGACAGACCATTTCCCAGCCTTATATCGTTGCTTTGATGACTGATCTTTTAGATTCCACACCTGATGATATCATCCTGGAGGTGGGAACAGGTTCAGGATACCAAGCGGCGGTTCTCTCCAGGCTAGTAAAAAAAGTCTATACCATTGAAACTATTGAGGAACTAGCGCAACAAGCCGAGGCTCGGCTGGAGCGGCTTGGTTATTCTAATGTTGAGGTTCAAACTGCGGATGGTTATTTTGGCTGGCCGGAACAGGCACCCTTTGATGGGATCATGGTAACTGCGGCGGCACCTTCAATTCCCAAGCCCTTGATCGATCAGCTCAAGCCAGAAGCGCGATTGGTGCTTCCCCTGGGAGCCGGTTCTCCCCAGGAGCTTATGGTGGTAACAAAAAAAGAAAACGATGAAATCGATATCCATCGTGTGCTGGGGGTGTCTTTTGTGCCTTTAACGGGAAAGCATGAGGTACCGTAAAGCCCTATGCAGCATGAGCTACAATCTATTTCTTCATTGCTTTTTGGTATTGCCATTGTACTATTGGGTTCGGGCCTATTAGGCACCTTAGTGGGGGTGCAAGCCAATCAGGAGCAATTCAGTTCCACGGTTATTGGTTTTATCCAATCTGCCTTTTTTCTGGGCTATGTGCTAGGAACCTTCCTTTGTCCCCTTCTAATCAAGCGCGTAGGGCATATCCGCGTTTTTGCCACCATGGCCGCGTTAGGGTCGGCAACAGCGATGGGCTTTGCACTTTGGGTCCATCCTCTCTGGTGGGTTCTATTGCGGATGGTTTTGGGAATTTCGGTAGTAGGGCTTTATATGGTGGTTGAAAGCTGGCTCAATGAGCAGTCTTCCCACCATAGCCGGGGCCGGGTGTTCGCCATTTACATGAGCATTACGTTGATGGCCTTGGGGTTTAGTCAGTTTCTTCTTTTAATAGAGGATAATCATGGCTTTATCCGTTTTGCCTTGACCGCCGTGTTGTTTTCCCTAGCCCTGATTCCGGTTGCGTTGACCCAGACGCTGGAACCAAAACCGATCTCCGCGCCACGCTCGAATCTTAAAGAACTTTATTTAGTCTCGCCCCTAGGGGTTGTGGGAGCTTTGGTGGCCGGCCTTGCCAGTGGCGCCTTTTGGGGGATGGGAGCAGTGTTTGCCCAGAATATTGGTCTCTCGGTCTCCAGTACCTCCGTGTTTATGAGCACAGTTATCTTTGGAGGCGCCCTGCTACTATGGCCGGTGGGCTATTTATCGGATCGTTGGGATCGGCGCAGAGTGCTCATCATGGTTAGCTTTACCAGTGTGGCTAGCGTGTTGGGCGCCGCCCTTGTTTTAGATGCTTCAACGCCGATGCTGCTGTTGCTTGCCTTTCTTTACGGGGGGGTTTCTTTTTCCGTTTATGCCCTGGCCGTGGCTCACTTAAACGATCACCTTAAGCCTGGGGAAGTACTAGAAGCGACTCGGGGGATTCTGTTAGTTTATGGGGCTGGTTCCGCTCTGGGGCCCTTGATTGCTGGTTTTTGCATGGCGGTTTGGGGTCCCTCCGGTTTACTAGACTATTTAGCGGCTATTTTGGCGTTGCTCGGGCTGTTTGGCCTTTACCGCACCCAGCGGAGTGCTCCCATACCGGCTGAAGAACAGGGGGAATTCGTTCCCATGATACGAACTTCTCAAGCTGTCCTTGAAATGTATCCAGAGGCCGATCTGGAGCCAGAATTGGACTTAGCGTTGAGTACTGATTTTGAGGAAGAAGCAGAGCCTGAATCCCCGCCGGATTCTTTTAGCATGGACTGGGACTCTCCGGATTATGAGCAAGAGAGAAAATAGTGGGCCTTGGTCTAGAGGCTAAAATTCAAAGAATGGGAGGTTCTTCGGGATGGGCCATACCGTTGCCCGGGCCATATTCCTGTTGAAAGGCTTCTAAGGCTTCAGCAACCGTTTCTGGTTTTCCAAACTGAGCTAGGTGATAGAGAGCTTCCCCTTCATGCACCAATGGCAGGTTGGTGCGTCCCACCACAATGCCCGAGAAAGGGGCGATTACTGTCTCGGTCTTTTCTCCAAAAGGATCGGCCAGCATAGCCATGGTATCGCCTTTTTTGACATGATCGCCAAGGGCGGTAAGGGAGCGCAGGATACCGCTTTGGGGCGCCCTGACCCAGTTTGAAGAGCGCGCCACCACGGGTTCGGCCCGAGGTTTTTTCCTTTGACGTGGGGGAAGCATTTCCAGTTCCCGCATCACCGAGACAATTCCACTGACACCGGCGCGGATTGCAAACTCGTTAAAGCGTAATGCTTCCCCCCCTTCATACACTAATACGGGGATGCCGAAATCAGCCACCGCGTGGCGTAGTGAGCCGTCCCGCAGATCGGAGTTGAGGATGACGGGGGAGCCAAACGCATGGGCTAATCGTTTGGTCTCGGGGTTATCCACCAAGGTGCGGATCTGGGGTAAATTGTCCCGGTGGATAGCTGCGGTATGGAGATCAATTCCGTGGGTACAGCGGGCGACGATTTCTTCCATGAATAGATAGGCTAGACGGGCGGCCAGGGAGCCAGTTTTAGAGCCGGGAAAGGAGCGATTAAGATCCCGCCGGTCAGGAAGATAGCGGGATTGATTAACAAAGCCATAGACATTGACCACGGGCACGGTGAGTAAGGTTCCCCGAAGCCGCTGTAGAATGCGAAGCCCCACTAAGCGGCGGATGATTTCAATCCCATTAATTTCATCCCCGTGAATGGCTGCGCTGATAAACAATTTAGGCCCCGAGCGTTTTCCATTAATGACTTGGATCGGCATGGAGACGGCGGTATGGGTGTAGAGCTGGGGGACGCTAAGATCCAATGTGATCCGTTCACCCGGGCCTATCTGGTGGGCCCCGATCTGAAAAGCCTCGCCCATGGTTCAGCCTTTACCGCGGGTTCGGGTTCGGCCTCGCGTGGCATTTTTCTCGATAAACTCGATGACTTTTGTGGCTACATCCTTGCCGGTTGCAGATTCGATTCCTTCCAGGCCCGGGGAGGAATTCACTTCCATGACCAGCGGGCCGTGGTTTGAGCGTAGAATGTCAACCCCAGCCACGTTTAAACCCATGGTTTGAGCGGCCCGGATAGCCGTGGAGCGTTCTTCTGGGGTAATGCGAACCAGGCTGGCACTGCCCCCCCGGTGGAGATTGGAGCGAAATTCGCCCTCAGGAGCTTGTCGTTTCATGGCGGCGACTACCTTATCGCCAATGATAAAACAGCGGATATCAGACCCCGCCGTTTCTTTAATAAACTCTTGCACTAAAATGTGCGTTTTAAGCCCCATGAAGGCTTCGATAACGCTTTGAGCCGCTTTTTTATTCTCGGCTAATACGACCCCGATGCCCTGGGTGCCTTCCAGGAGTTTGATAACAACTGGTGCGCCGCCTACCATTTTGATGAGATCATCGATCTCATCAGGCGCGTGGGCAAACCCGGTGACTGGCAAGCCAATTCCTTTTCGTGCCAGAAGCTGCAAGGAACGTAATTTATCGCGGGAGCGGGTGATGGCGACGGATTCACTGAGTGGATATACCCCAATCATTTCAAATTGCCGTAGCACGGCCGTACCATAAAAGGTGACTGACGCTCCAATTCGGGGAATCACCGCATCAAAGCCGGTCAGGTCTTCCCCCTTGTAGTGAATGGAGGGCCGGTGGGAGGCAATATTCATATAACAGCGCAGCACATCCAGGACGCGGACCTCGTGTCCCCGCGTTTTAGCTGCCTCTACCAGCCGCCGGGTCGAGTATAGTTTGGCATTACGGGATAGAACCGCAATTTTCATGATAGGGACTCCTTTTTATGACTTATCCTTGGTTCTTTTTGCATAACGGCGCGCCAGTGAAGGGCCTGCAAGATAGGAGGCATCTGGGACTATCCTTGTCTTTCCTGCTGTGAGGGCAGTGCGCCCCAAGAGCATGCGAAAGCGCATGGTATCACGGTTAGTGAGGGTGATTTCGATAGGCCAGCATTTATTTCCGATTTGCACAGGGGTTTCGATGACATAGCGATTTTCCCGGTGCCCTCCAGAATCCGTCACCACCCGTTTATCAAGAATGTCAGCAACACAGATCAGTTCTACATCGACCCGGCCCTGAAGGGGGTGAAGGCCAAAGCGGATCTTATTTTGATGGCCCTCTTGGAAGGATTCTAGCCAAAAGGCATGGAGCACTGATGTGCGTGCGCCTGTATCAATTTTGGCTTTAATGCCAGGGACTCCAAGCTCCGGCAGTTTCACCCATTCCCGCCATCCGAGAAAAAAATCTTCTTTATCTGGTTCTTGTCTTGTGGTCATTATTTTCTACCGCTCATAAAAGTCTAGGATAACCTGTAGAAAACCCAGGCTTATTCACGCCATCCACACCGGCGCCACCGGAGCAGACTTACGCGGCTCTTGCGTGCGTTTAACGTCTGGCTTGAGCGTGTCCCGACGATACCTGTTTAAATTAATCGCGGCATTGAGATCGAGGTCGATGGTCAATCCGCAATCACAGGCCAACGCTCTATCCGCTAGCGTGATGTCATGAAGCTGGCCGCATCCCGAGCACATCTAATTTCAATTTTCGTAGATTAAATAAGATTATCTTAGATTGTACTTAACAGTTTCATGCTCTAGCAGAACCTTTAAGGAATGGATAATTCACCGATAAATGGACCTGCAATACAGAGGGGATGGGAGTGTCTTGACAGTGTTATTAGCGTATTGATTTCGATTCGGCGTTATCATAAATTCCATTTCAGAACATATAATTGAGGGAACATTGACTACTCCCCCTCCCTTTAATTAGGAAGGGAACTCCTAATTCAACAAGAATTAGACACGGAGATTGACCCCATGCCGCTTACACTCTCTCCAAAAACTAACATCGCCAGCCCGGCAACTTTAATATTGACCGCGGCGTTCACGTCACGGTCGTGGTGAGTTGCACACTCGGAGCACGTCTAGGCCCGTATATGCACGGGCATCTTGTTTTTGAGACACCCACAAGCCGAACAGCGTTTGCTGGATGGGTACCGCTGGTCAATGGCGACCAATGAGCGTCCCACCCTGTCAGCCTTGTACTCAAGCGGGCGCACAAATTCACCCCAAGCGCATCGCTGATCGACGTGGCAAGCCGTGGGTTGGGCAGCATGTTCTTGAGCTTCAGGGATTCGATGCAGATCATATGGTTCTCGTTAATTAGCACGCACACTTTGTCATGCATCACACTATATAATAAATTATGTGAAGGTAGCCATAAACCAAGAAGGAGGCAGCGAGAACAGGGTCGGCTAACGCCGTCGCGCTATCCCTCCCTGCCCTGAACGGCGGGGTTTCTCGCGCAAAAATGGATGAAGCAAGATCAGGCTGAATTATCGGATTTTACCATCGGACCTACAAGTTCCCGTAGTCTAGGCTCCCTGAGCCGGATTGTTCGGGAAGTTAGCCTTGCGGCTAGCCTCGAAGAGGTATTGCAGGTCATTGTGGTGCAAACCCGTAAGATGATGGCGGTGGATGTGTGCTCTGTTTATCTTACCGAGAGCAATGGCAGTCATGTGCTGATGGCAACCCAAGGATTGCATCCGGAAGCAGTGGGGCAGGTACGGCTTATTCCGAGAGAAGGATTGGTGGGTTTGGTGGCGGAACGGGCTGAGCCGGTCAATTTGGAAAACGCAGCTGCTCATCCTCATTTTAAGTTTATTCCTGGCTCGGGCGAAGAACCATTTCAGGCATTTTTAGGCGTACCTGTTCTCCATCAGCGAAAATTATTAGGTGTGCTGGTGGTGCAACAGAAAATAGCCCGCCAATTCGATGAAGTTGACGTTTCTTTTTTATTTACATTAGCCGCTCAACTGGGTGGCGTCATTGCCCATGCTAGGGCCAGTGGTGTTCTACAAAAACCTATGGGTAGCCAGAATGAGAATGGGCCTGAGCGCTACCTTACCGGTATTGTCGGGGCTCCCGGAGTAGCCCTAGGAAAAGGGGTTGTGGTTTATTCCGCTACTGGTTTAGATACAGTGCCTGAGCGTCAGGTAGCCAATATCAAGGAAGAGGAGAGAATCTTCCGGCTAGCCGTAGTTCATGTCTCCCAGGAGATTCAGTCTCTAGGAAATCACCTAGAGCTATCATTGGCGAATGAATACCAGCCTCTGTTTAAAGCTTATGCCATGCTTACAGGAAGCCAAAGTTTGGTGGAAGCTACGGTAGAACGTATCCGGGCCGGTGAGTGGGCGCCGAGCGCCTTAAGTACGGTTATCAAGGAACAAGCCCGGCGTCTTGAAGCCCAGGAAGATCTTTATTTGCGGGAGCGGGGCAATGACCTGCGAGAGATTGGCCGGCGTATTTTGGGCTATCTTCAGAATGTGGCGCCTATTAACTTGGAATATCCAGAGAATACCATCTTGATAGGTGAAAACTTGAGCGCCATGGATCTTGCCGAGGTACCCATGGGGCGTCTGGCAGGGGTAATTTCGGCCCATGGATCGGGTTTCTCCCATGTGGCGATTCTAGCCCACGCTATGGGTATTCCCGCCATTATGGGAATTAGTAAGGCGAACCTTGGTCAGTTGGACCAGCGGGAATTGATCCTGGATGGTTATCAAGGCCGGGTACATTTAGAGCCAAGCAGGCTAGTACGCCAAGAGTTTGCCCGCCTCGCCCGGCAGGAGCAACAGCTTACGGAAGAACTCAAGGGCTTGCGGGATTTGCCTGCCGAAACGCCAGATGGTTTTCGGGTTCATTTATACGCCAACATTGGCCTGTTGGCGGATATCGAGCTTTCTCTTGCTGCGGGTACTGAGGGTGTGGGGCTTTACCGGACCGAGTTGCTTTTTATGGTGAGGGATCAGTTTCCCACTGAAGAAGAGCAATATGCCGTGTATCGGAAACTTCTCCAGGCTTTTACCCCTTCTCCCGTCGTTTTACGCGTACTTGATGTGGGTGGTGATAAATTCCTGCCCTATTTCTCGATTGAGGAGGCCAATCCATTTTTAGGATGGCGAGGAATTCGCGTTATTCTGGATCATCCAGAAATATTTTTGACTCAAGTACGAGCGTCACTCCGGGCAGCCGAAGGGTTAAGTAACCTGAATTTGCTGTTTCCCATGATTAGCGCGGTTTCTGAGTTGGAAGAAGCTCTACATATAGTGCGGCGGGCCTATGAAGGACTGGTAGAGGAAGGTGTTCGGGTTACTTGGCCTCGGGTAGGGGTCATGATTGAGGTGCCTGCCGCGGTCTATCAGGTGGAAGCGTTGGCGCGGCGAGTGGATTTTCTTTCCATTGGCACTAACGATCTTGCTCAATATCTGCTGGCGGTTGATCGCAGTAATGAGCGGGTGGCGGAATTATATCATTCCCTCCATCCGGCTGTTTTGGCCGCCATTCTCACAGTAGTGAAGGCGGCCCGCCGGCACCATAAGCCCGTTAGCGTGTGCGGCGAGATGGCGGGTGAGGCCACGGCGGCTATATTATTGCTGGGTATGGGGATAGATAACCTCAGTCTGACCGCTGGCGATTTACCCCGAATCAAGTGGATAATAAGGAATTTTAGCCAGCAGTATGCGAGGGAATTGCTCGCTCGGGCCTTGCGGGAAGAAAAACCCGAGCCTATCCATAAAATGTTATGCGAGGCCCTGGATAACTTTGGGCTAGGGGAGTTGATACGGGGGGGGAAAACAAGTTCCCCCCTGCTTTGAAAATAAGCTGGGGTGACCGGCAGTAATCGCTTACACGATAACAGCAACTTCTATATCGCCGACCTTGCGCAGTACATTGACCCCCACATCGTGCAGATGGCGCCTAAGGCTGAGGTCAATCACCGCATCGCCGAAGCGTAAATTAGTGATTTCTAGGCGCTGGAGATAGTTCGGTAGTCGGGGGTGATAAAATCTTATTTGAGGTTTTTCTTCCGAGAACGTTAGCCCAAGGCAGGCCTGCAGAAGGTGAAATACCGTCCCACTAGCCCAGGCCTGGGGTGAGCAGGCGACCGGGTAGAGGGTCGGCCCTTGGCCAGGAAGGCGATCGAAGCCACAAAATAACTCAGGCAGGCGGTGTAAATCCATGGTAATGCTGGCGTCAAACAGGCCGCTCAGGATTTGCTGCGCCTGGTCCTTGAAACCATAACGGGCCAGTCCCATCGCGACAATGGCATTGTCATGGGGCCAGATGGAGCCGTTGTGATAAGACATGGGGTTAAAACGGGCCTGGGTCGTAGCAAGTGTTCGGATACCCCAGCCGCTAAAAGAAGCCTCGCTAAGCAAGGTCTCCGCTACCTTTTGCGCATATTCTGGATTAGCAATCCGGCTGAAAAGGGCATGGCCGGCATTGGATGAGATGATCTGGCAAGGACGTTTGTGGCCATCCAGAGCCAGCGCAAAAGTGGCTATTTCCTCACACCAAAATGCTTGGTTGAACTTCTTTTTGAGGGCTTCCGCCTGATGCTCTAATTCCGAAGCACGGCTCGTTTCACCCAATAGGGTCGCTAACTTAGCTGCTATTTTCTTGGCCTCATACACATAGCCCTGCACTTCACATAAGGCGAGGGGTCCTTCCGCGGGGCTTCCTTCCTGGTGAAAAATCGGATCGTCGGAATCTTTCCAACCTTGGTGGATCAGGCCGTCGGCGCTATGGCGAGCATACTCCACAAAACCATCTCCGTCGCAATCGCCGTAATTATCGATCCAATAAAGCGCGGCCTCGATATTGGGCCAAATGGCCTCCAAAAAGGGCTGATCAGCGGTACGCTGATAATAGGCCCCCGCCAGCACGATAAACAAGGGCGTAGCATCTATGCTGCCATAGTAGCGCCAAAAGGGCACCTCGTGTAAGGCCGCCATTTCCCCTTTGCGAGTCTCATGTAGTATTTTGCCAGGCTCGGCATCTTGGGCGGCATTTTCTTCCGTGGCTTGAGTGGCCGCTAAAAAGCCTAATACGCCTTGAGCCAACTGGGGATTAAGCCATAAATACTGCAACGCGGTGATGATCCCATCGCGCCCGAAAGGGGTGGCGAACCAAGGGACGCCCGCATAGGGGTAATTACCTTGCTCGGTCTGGCTGGTCAGCATTTGTAAGTCCGCCGCTGACCTATTGAGCCAATCATTGAATTGCTCATTACTGGTGAAAACATGGCCTATCCTCTTGCCAGCAGCGGTGACGGCCTGATTGGAGTTAGCAAGGGCTTCTTGATAGGTTAAAATTGCAGGCTTATTAGTCTCTATTTCACAGGCAATAGTCAAATAAAATTGTTTTTTTTCTTTGGGTAAAAGCTCGATAGCGAAACAGATCCGACCCTCGCCTTGGTTATCGGGTGGTTGGCTAGAAAGAATGCGGGTGCGGCGTGTTTCATTGTCCAGACCCCGATAGCTGAATACGAGTTCTTGCCCTTGGTGCTGCACCGGTAGGACTTGGCCCCGCTTACAGCGTTTAGCTCCCCGCACTTCAAAAATATCGGCATAATCGGCGCCAAATTGAATGTCCAGGTAAAGGTTAAGCGTTTTATCTCCATAGTTGAAAAGACGGATACGTTCATAGTACACGCCATTCCAGAGCAGTTTGCTGCGAAAGATATGTACGATCCCCTTACGGGTGACAAGCTGATTCTCTTGATAGAGGTCGGGGTTGGTAATATCTGCGGTCAGCAGGGTGTTATCTTCTTTGACGATGGAATGGAGTAAGAGGGGCCGGCGCTGGTTTATACTCAGTTCAAAATAAGAAAGAAAGCGTGTGCCTTGATGGTAAATTCCCTGTTCGCCAATTCCTAAATGCTGGATATCGCCATAGCGGTCAAATACCGCGAAGGTATCATTGTGTTTAAGTACGCGAGTGCTTTCATCGGTATGCGAGGAGGCTGCTGGTACATACCACTGGTCATTGATGAGAACAACGTCATCTACTGCCATAGAAGGATTAACCTGTCAATTTTGGTTTATCCAAGAGGATGTGCCCCATTCCTTGATTGAAACCAGAAGTTTTCGATGCGAAGAAATTCATGAGATTACTCGAACATCTGCTCTTGAATTTAAATTATACATTAGCTGGATGGGGGGAACAGATCCAGATCAGCCATCACGAGTAAATATGGTAAAGGTGCTGGTGTCTGGCCTCTGTTCCCTGGGACATTAGATATTAGTGCCAATAATTTTATTGTTTGCCCGGGGAGGGTCAACTTACCAGCCGAGGTCTAACCCTTGTCTTGGTAAGGGTCCGGTATAGCCGCAGGTAGTTTTTGGCCATGCGTTTGGCAGAGAATTGCTCTTCAAATACTTGACGACAACCCAGGCGGCTTACCTGACTTATTCTCTCTACCGTTATTACTGCCTGCTCTAAATTTTCAACGATAAAACCCGTTTTACCCTCTTGCATCACTTCAGGGACAGAACCTTGCCGATAGGCGATGACGGGTGTGCCACAGGCCATGGCTTCAATCATGACCAGCCCAAAAGGCTCAGGCCAATCAATGGGAAACAATAATGCGTAAGCCTTGCCAAGAAAATCATTTTTTTCCTTTTCACCAATCTCTCCAATATAGTTCACTAGAGGATGGGCGAGCAGCGGTTTAATTTGTTTTTGAAAATACTTTTCATCAGCCGGGTCCACTTTTGCTGCAATACGGATTTCCATCCCAGCGCGGATAGCGATTTCGATGGCACGGTCGAGCCGTTTTTCTGGTGAGATGCGGCCGAGAAAAGCAAGATAATTTTCGGGCTGAGAATTAAAGGCGTAAAGGTTTTCGGGTAAGCCATGATAGATAGTGGCTTGCCAATTCACAAACAATAAAGGATGCCGTTGAGCATTGGAAATCGAGACTACTGGCATCTCCGAGAATTCCTGATAGAGGAGTGGTAAGTCAGGAAGATCAAGCCGTCCATGTAAGGTGGTGAGATGGGGGATTTGTAATATCCGGCTCATCGGAAAGTGCAAATAATCAATATGAAAATGGAGGATGTCAAAGCTGGGCGCTAAGCGAGACACCTGACCCAGCAAGAGGGCGTGGTGTGCAAAAGGGTCCAGGTAATGACAATTAAGCCGTAAAGCGGATTCCCCAATGGGATGGAGTTTGGCTTTAGTGAGAGAATCACCACTAGCAAAGAGAGTGACATCATGGCCTTGGTTTACTAATTCTTCGGTCAGGTAGGAAACAATTCGTTCTGTTCCACCATAATATTTTGGTGGAACGCTTTCGTAAAGGGGGGCAATCTGTGCAATTTTCATAGGTGGCTCGGTGTCATGTTCTAGGCGATTTCTAGCCCAATTAATAGATTACTTACATTAACTAACGTTAATGCAAGTAGACGTGCGGCTTAATCTAAGCTGTGCCTGATTTAAGAAGCCTTTTTTAGTGCCTGCCTGGCAAAAGAGGGTTAAGGGTTAACCGTTATCAGATTAAAGATGGCTTGCACTAAACAAATTGTAGTCGGGTGGCAGGAGGAAAACATCGGTGCTTTCCCTTATAGTAGTTCCCATAGAGATAGTAAAATACTAAGTCCTTAGAGTAGGGGGATGCTGACTGAATATCTAGTCTGCCGGGCGCTCTTAAAGAGCCAGTAAACAACCGGCAGAGTCGTTCAGGGGTGATAAATACAAGGTGTTAATTGAAGTGATAATTACGGGTTTTAGTGTATAGCAGGCGGTTGGAGTAAGGAGAAGTGAGGGCATTTATGGAATGAGTTGGCAATGGTGCTGAGATAGGAGAGAAGGGGTTCTACCCCCTCCAGCTTATAAAGTAAGCCAGCCTGAACCGAATTGCTGAATGTGAGTCTGATCCGGTTGGCGGCCAGTCCCTCGTGCTCCTTTGATCGGGGTTTTTTCTGGCAGTACGTAGTGGGCGTTGGGGAGCTGATGGGCATAGCGTAAAGCGGCTTTAGCAGCAGCTGGGAGCGTATCATCCGCATTATTTTTCAGCGCCTGAAAATTCTGTTCAATGGCGCGGCTGGCTAAATTAAAGAAATGCTCTACCAGTGCTGTTTGAGAGTCGATTTGTTCTCTTTTCTTTTCTAGGCGAAGAGCACGATCCAGATAAGATAGGCTGCAACTCATGGCGTGAATCCAAATGGCGGCCCAACTGAGGCGTGCTTGGAGCATTTGCCGGGTAATCAATTTTTCTCGATGTTTATGGAACATGCGCTTGGTTTCATGGGAGAGTTGCTGGGTATAGTTTTCCAACTTTCCTTGCAGAGGAGCCAAGGAAGGATGGAGGCGGGTGATCCTGGGCCGTTGTTTTTTTATTCCCAGAAAAAGCTCGGCGCTTATTCGTAGTGCTTGGCCTAAATGCTTCATGGGATTTTTTGCAATGTTGAGGAGTGCTTCCCCAAGCTGTTTTGAGCCATAGCCAAAAATAAAACTTAACATCACTTCGTTGGCCCCCTCGACAATGAGATTAATCCGGCTATCCCGCCACAGGCGCTCCACCTCATTCTCAGTCATATAGCTCTCGCCCCCCATGATTTGGAGCGCATCGTCAACCACGCGATAGCCTATTTCCGAGCAAAAGACTTTGCAAATTCCTGTCTCTAGCATGATGTCCTCATCATGGCGATCCAACATGCCGGTTGTCATATAGAGCATGGCTTCCATGGCGTAACAGTTAGCTGCCATGGAAGCGATTTTGGCTTGAATCTGCTCAAAGTCAGCCAGAGGCCGCCCAAACTGATAGCGGTATTGAGCCCACTTTACCGCTTGCTCGTAGGCTGTGGCGGCGGCTCCCACCATCCCGGCCGCAAGCGTACAGCGGCCATAGTCTAGGCAAGTGAGGGCGACGTTAAGTCCTTTCCCTTCTTGATGGAGAAGGTTTTCTCTGGGGACTTTCACGTCGCGGAACCGGATTCTAGCCTGCCAGGTTCCCCGGATGCCGCACTTGCTGCGGTTACGGGAGTAGATATCGATACCGGCCATATCGGGGGTGCAGATAAGCGCGGTGACTTGATCTTTTTCTTTTCCGGTCCGGGGGTCCTGGATCTTTTGCTTGGCCAGGACGGTAAAAAGGCCCGATAGGGCAGCGGAGGAGGCCCATTTTTTCTCCCCATTCAGGATATAAAATTGACCGTCCTCGGAAAGCTTGCAGCGGGTTTCCTGACCGCTGGCGTCCGAGCCTACGTTAGGCTCGGAAAGGCAAAAGGCGCTGAGATGGTCCTGGGCCATGGCGGGAAGGAAGCGTTTTTTTTGCGCATCCGTGCCAAACAGAATAATGGCGCCACAACCAATTGATTGGTGGGCGGAAACCATAACCGCAGTTGAACCACAGCGCTGTCCAATCCGGGATAAAACTCGGTTGTAGCTGGTGATACCAAAGCCTCCCCCGCCATATTTCTTAGGGACGATCATTCCCATAATTCCCATATTGAATAGACGCTTAACGACCGACGCCGGGATTTTTTGTTCTTGATCAATGGCGATAGCGGGGTGTTCGTTTCTTAGGTATTCGTCTAATTCAGTAAGGAGTTGATCGCAACGGGAGGCTTCCTCTAGGCTGACCTCGGGGAAGGGAAAGAGCAATTCCTCCCGGAAATGACCCCAAAAGAGGTTTTTCACAAATCCCATGGTTTCGGGTTCTGGCCCTAGCATTTCCTGAGCTGCTTCGATTTGCTCGCGATCAGCTTCTGAGATGTCCTTTAATTGTCCGAAAGGGGTTTTGGCCATGGTGTTTCTCCTGGCTGCTAGGCACGCTTCGAAATTTTTGCTTTTGCTATTATCGAATTAAATATCCTAGTGAAAAAATTGAAGTATTCTTAAAATACGTCCTATGATTATTCATAGGCGCTTAGCTCGTGGATTTCCAGATTGCTTAAGCTCGCTGTTATTTAGCCTCTCCACGTTGCGATCAATTTTTAAACGCTTCTTGAGCCTCCGTTACCAAGGTTTGCCGCCGATCCGAGTAGCGGGGTGAAAAGTTGATAGGCACCAGTTTTTTGACCCCTGCCTCCCGGGCGATCCAGCCAGCCTGCCGGGCCGTGAGATGCTGTTTTTCTGCGGCCATTTCCGCATCTTTATGGAGAAAGGTAGTTTCGATGAAGAGGAGATGAGAACCTTGAATCAACTCTACTATCTTTTGGCAATTGCTTCTCGAGTAGCGTATATCGACAATATAACTGATTTTCTGCCCGGGAGAAGTGCGCGAGATCTGCCGTTTTAATAGGCCGAGAGGTAAGTATTTTTGGTATTTTTTTCCGTTTTCCTGTCGCCATATCCTGATGGGTGTGTCATCAGGTTGTTGGGTTAGGATCGCCCGCTTTAAATCATGAAGCCAAGGCCCTACCGGTAAACTCAATGCTTGCAAGCGGTTCTTCCATATATTGATGTGCTGGCTTTCTTCGATGGTAAAGCCTAAGCAAGGAATGCCATGATCTAAAATCGCGGTGCGTACCCGAAAAGCGGGTTCTGCTATCAGTACGCCAGGGGAAAGATCTGAATTATTTTCCTGATGTTCTTGGGAGAAGGCCCGTTGGCAGCGAAAAAGCGCTTGCCGGCTAGCTGCGTTAGGGTGTAATTCGGTGGCTATAAAGGCCAGATTATTGTCGTAGTTATGGACGAGATTCCAACTGTAAGCTTTCAGCTTATGTTCTAGCTGATCGATAAAGCCAGGAGGTCCAAACAGCCGTATTTTCTTTTCTCTCCTAAGCACTAATCGCAGCAACCAATCAAAATCCGCAAAATGATCCATGTGAGTATGAGAAATGAAGATATCGCTAATTCTCAGAATCTTTCGTGGGGGAAGGGCACGAATATCTCCTAGGTCAAATAATAGCGCGCGTTTCTGAAACAAAAAATCCAGGTAGAGTACCGGATCGTCAAAAGGATCATTCACCACTAGCGGCTGTAATAGAGGTTTCGTCACCTACTTACGCCGTGTCCATTAATTTTTGAAGCTAAACAGGGATGTTTAGCGACCCCCTAGCGAGGTTGCCCGCCTGCAGCGGGCAGGCGGAGTGACACAACGCATTGGGCGCGAGGGCCAAAATTGCTATCCGTCATGGCGAAACTCCAAAGTCAGGAAAAGCGAGAAGTCGTGAGGATCTGTAAACCTCTCTGAATTCATAGGGTGGGGTGGGCTTTTTCCCTATGGGTGCGTTCATGCCTCGTTTGACAATCAAAACAGCGCTTTACTGTCGGGTTAATTTGCAGGCGCTGATAGTCTATGTCCGTGTTGCAATCGATACAGATGCCATAATTCCCCTTGGGAAAGCGCATCAGGGCCTGTTCAATATTCCGAATTTCCTCAATGTGAAGGTCCACTATGGCAAGGTCGATATCTATTAGCAGATCGGCAAGGGAGGCATCTTCTCGATCATGTACTCTACCTGCGAGTTCGATATAGGATTGATTATCGCTCTCCCGGAGTTCCTGGCGTACCTTCTCCGATACTTCATCAAATCGTTGCTGTAGCTGTTGTTTAAATTCCCGGCGCTGCTGGTCTGAAAGCTCCCGTGTCATACTCGTACCTCCATTAAGGGATTCAGTTCAGCTCTAGGAAGGAGTAATCATATCGTCCCCCATAGCTATTTACCCTTTATATTTTAGAGAATAGTTGGTAAAAATTCCTGGGTTCTTTTCTGTTTTGGCCGGGAGAAAATAATCTCTGGCGTATTGTCTTCAACAATTTTTCCTTCCGCCATGAAAATGATGCGGTCTGCAATTTCTTACGCAAAATTCATTTCATGGGTGACAATTAACATGGTCATCTCGCTTTCTGCTGCAATTTTCCGAGGCACATTAAGCACTTCCCCCACCAGTTGAGGCTCCAAGGCTGAGCTAACTTCATCAAAATGCATAATTTGCGGTCGCAGAGCCAAGGCGCGAGCAATCGCTACTCGTTGTTTTTGTCCTCCAGAGAGTTGAGCCGGATAGTTTTCCACTTTATCGTCTAAGATGCTGATTAGTCGGGATTTCCCGGCCACCACTACAAAAAGGCACTTAGTGCCTTTTTTCAAACTTCTGCGACGAGATTGAGCAGGGCTAACCTCCGGTTCACTTGTAAATAGTTCAAAACTTTACAAGGAGGCTTAGATAGTCTTCTCTTTACGTCTGGACAGAATTTGACTCTGGTCAGTTCCGTGCTTTCGGGCCTGAATCGTTCATCTGGATGCGTACCGCCATCGAGCCTAGCATCGGTTTACCGGCGGTTTCGGGAATGATTAGAATGGGTACTATGGCGATAGCTGCTGCCAGCATCAGATAGTAGGCAGGCACAAAGTTATCACCGGTGGTCGCGATCAACCAGGTAATAACCAAGGGGGCAGTGCCGCCAAACAGAGCGGTGGAAATATTGTAGGAAATGGCAAAGCCGCCGTACCGGATGTGGGTTGGGAAAATAGCAGGTAAAGTAGCCGGCATGACACCCGCAAGCGCTACCACAAGTGTGCCTAGAATGGCCAAACCGATGACGGTGGTGGTGATACTGTGTTGTGACAGTAACCAAAATGCTGGGTATGACAAAATGATAAAGCCGATACAAGCGCCTACCAGCACCGGTTTACGCCCCACGTGGTCTGATAGTTTGCCCACCATATTGATGACGCACATCATGGCTAACATCGTCAGCACGAGAAATACCAGTGAGCGGGAGGCATCTATATGCAGTACCTCGGTGAGGTAGCTTGGCAGGTAACTGAGCACCGTATAGTAGGCGATGTTGAGTATCAGTACCAAGCCGATGCAGAGCGCCTGTAGACGTAGATTAACGATAAGAATTTCCCGAAAGGAGGAATCCTTTTGCTCCGCATCTTCCTTCATCTGTTTAAATGCCGGGCTTTCTTTGAGTTTCAGGCGCAGGTAGAGTCCGAGTAGCCCTAAGGGACCCGCTATCAGAAAGGGGATACGCCAGCCCCAGGTGAAAAATTCTTCACTGGTAAGCACCATCGAGATGCCGGTAACTAGAACGGCGCCTAGCGTGTAGCCGCCTAGCGTGCCGAACTCCAACCAACTTCCCAAAAAGCCACGCCGGTTATCAGGCGAGAATTCACAAATAAATGTGGCGGCACCGCCGTATTCACCGCCGGTAGAGAAGCCCTGCACCAATCTCGCCAGGATTAGGCCAATGGGCGCCCAAACGCCGATCGACGCGTAACTTGGAATGATCCCAATACAAAAGGTGGCGACCGACATCAAGATGATAGTTAGTGCCAGCACTTTGTTGCGGCCTACCTTGTCTCCCAAAGGGCCGAAGAAAAAGCCTCCCAGGGGTCTTACTACAAAGGCAAGGGTGAACACACCGAAGGATGCTAACAGAGAGGCGGTATTACTGTGAGAGGGAAAGAACACATGCCCTATTGTGGCTGCGGTGTAGCTGTAGATGCTAAAATCGAACCATTCCAACGCATTACCCATGGCGGCTGCGGTGACGGCGCGTTTAACCTCCGATTCGTCAACGATATGAGCTTCAGTCGTGTCTGCAGTAGCCTCAGTATCCATGGCGTCTTCCCTGTATTTTTAGGATCGTTTTTTCACGCTAGCAACTCTGATATGAGAGCGCAAATGGATTAAGCAACATTCTTTGGCTGTTGCTTTGGGCTATCGATCCAGCATAGGCGTCATCAGCAACGATTTTTTCGATAAACGGGAAACGCACCGTACTTCTGTCCACAGCCAGCATAGCACCCGTCATGCTCCTGTATTCCTGCACAATGCAGTGCATACATCGTTCTTCAGAATCATGTCGAGAATATCAACGACGATATGGCGTTTCTAGCCCTTGGTATTTTTGCCCGTGTCAAAATCCGACATCCCCTCTTGCATGTGCGTCTATAATCGCTAGCGGCGGGTTTTTCCTCCCGGCCTTCGAAGGTCCGCACAGCCTGCCACAAAACTTTCTTTCCTATGGGCCATCGCGTATCTAGTCTCGGAAATAGCCGTAAACCACCTGCCATGGTGGAAAATCTCTGGGCAGCATATCCTACTGCCAGCCTGGTTACAGCAGATAGAAAATTACATTCACGACCGTACCCAAGCATGTTGTATGCGAGCGGCCTGTGTTGGCAGTGGCGGTATTAGTGCTTATTTTTTTTCATGTTTTCCCAATATCAAATTTGTACTTAAATAGGTATAAAATCACGGTTGGCAATATATTCCGGGCGCGGTTCTAGCCCGCAATAGGGCTGCACTAAAGTATTTTCCATACTGTTATAGACAAAAAATATGTTGCTCCGCGGCCAAGGAGAAATGTTCGAATTAGAGCCGTGCATAAGGTTACATTCGAAAAATATGACCGAGCCCGCGGGGCCACGGGGAGCCACTATTCCGCCGATATCGACAAGCCTGCGGAGACTTTCATTGTCGGGCACCCCATACTCCTGTTTTCTCAGGGAAGACTTATAGTGATCCTTGGGCGTTTTTCCAACACAGCAAAGGAAATACCAATGTGATTGAGGAATCAGCATCAAGGGGCCATTATAGAAACTATTCTCGGTCAGGGTAATAGAGCAACTAAGTGCCCGCATACGGGGCATGCCATCTTCCTGGTGCCAGGTTTCAAAGTCGGAATGCCAATAAAATTCCTTCCCCTGGAAGCCGGGTTTGTAATTAATTCGGGATTGATGAATATAGACCCGGCTATTAAGCAATTGAGTGATAATGTTGACAATGCGCTTATCTCGGGAGAGCCGGTCGAACAGCTCATTGGTGCGATGGATATCAAAGATGGAACGCACCTCTTGGCGTTCAGGTTCCAGGATAGTTTGCGGCGCCTTTTTGACACTCGCCGTATCGGAAAGTACCTTCAGCTCGTCGCGATAGCGTTGTATTTCTTTTTGGGAGAATAGATCCTGAAAAAAAAGATATCCCTTTTTTTCATAAAATTCTACCTGCTCTTGGTTCAGCGGGCCTGAGCCTGGCGATTGTCCATAAAAAACGGGATCGCGACGCTCAAAAAGATGCGGTGTATTACCAATGCGGGACGGGTACAAATCCTCATGGTAATCAAGCAAATCTTGATTGTAGGCCATGCAATTAACCTCCTTCTGCCTTATCGGTTCTCCCTTGCGGATTGCGATGTTTTAGATCAATCAGTATAGGACATTATAGATGATGGCGAATGGGGTGGCTGTACAAGCACCCCATCCGCCATCATTCTGTTTACCGGTATAGTGTCTGTAAAACGTGTTTAAGTGCTTCGGCCAGCACTCCGGGTTCCTGCCCGTATACGCCCATCACAGATTTAACCTGGGATGGTAAGTCTACTGGCTTAAACTGCCTCAGTAGCTAATTGCTGGGTATTACCACTGCGCTTTTCCCGTTTGCGGGTAAGCAGGTTTCCTATTGCCTGATCGATAATACCCAGTCCTTCTCGTAAAATCGTTTCTTCAATTGTCAGGGAGGGTAAAAATTTCAGTACTTGATCATCGGCCCCCGCAATTTCAATGATGACTCCATTTTCAAAGGCTTCTTTAGAGACCTCGCTGGTAAATCCATTGCGGGGCATTTCTAAGCCCCAAATCATTCCCACACCCCGGACCTTGCCATTCAATTCGGGATATTTTTTGGCAATCGCTTTCAGTTCGGTTTCTATAATCTCGCCTTTATATTTTACTGCTTCCGTTAAATCATCATTCTCCCAGTAAGCAGAAAGGGATTCGACTGCGGCTACAAAAGCCAGGTTATTACCACGGAAGGTTCCGGTGTGTTCCCCTGGTTTCCACTGGTCCAGTTCTGGGCGCATTAATAACAATGATAAGGGGAGCCCGCCGCCAATGGATTTTGACAGGGTGACCATGTCGGGGGTAATGCCGGCCCGTTCAAAACTGAAAAAAGTGCCCGTGCGGCCATTGCCCACCTGGATATCATCGACGATAAGCAGGATATCGAACTCACGGCAAAGCCGTTCTAATCGCCGCAGCCACTCATCGCTAGCTACGTTGATTCCGCCTTCGGCTTGAACGGTTTCCAGGATAACCGCTGCGGGGAGATCCACCCCACTGCTGGAATCTTCTAAAAAGCGGCGGAAATACTCAATGGTATCCACGTCTGGCCCAAAATAACCATCATAAGGCATGAAGGCTGAATTATTCCGGATACCATAGGACTCATCCCGATAAAAGGTGTTTCCAGTAACGGCGAGAGAACCCATGGTCAGACCGTGGTAGCCATTGGTGAAGGCGATGACATTGGAGCGCCGTTTGATCATGCGGGCCAGTTTTAGCGCCGTTTCTGTCGCATTGGTTCCGGTAGGCCCGGTGAACTGCACTTTGTATTCGAAATTTCTAGGAGATAGAATCGTGTCATAGAATTTTTGCAAGAACGCCACTTTGGCCACGGTAGCCTTGTCTAGCCCGTGGATGATTCCGTCCCGTTCAATATATTTTAATAGCGCTTTGGAAATAATAGGGTTGTTATGGCCATAATTCAGGGTGCCCGCGCCAGAAAAAAAATCAATATATTCATTTCCTTGCTCATCATAGAGGTAAGAACCCTTCGCTGTGTCAAAGACGACAGGAAAAGAACGAACATAGCCACGGACTTCTGATTCCAGTTGCTCAATAATTCTCATAACTTTAGTCCTTGTCAGTCGTTAATCTTAATCGATAAAGTAAGTTTAGAATGATCGATCATTAAAATAGAGGTTAAATAAAAAATATAGGTTAAATAATTATTGGAGATTTTTAGCTTCAAAGGGGCCAAGACGAAGGAATGGTTCTGATTCATGGTTTCCGGTTGGAAATAAGGATTCATCGAAGCCCGGTATTTCAACCAACTCAGTGTTTAAATCCCGTGCCAGCGAGTTAAAGAGTGCGCGCGAAGCAGTATTGGAGGGGCTCACCGTCGTTTCTAGAAACGTTACCTTATGGTCCGCATTGCGCCGCAAAAGTTCCTTGAGCATAGATAAAGCAAGCCCTTTGCCGCGGGCCTGGGGGGAAACCGCTATCTGCCATATAAAGAGTGAATGAGGGGCTGTTGGTAGGCGGTATCCCGTGACGAAGGCAAGTATTTCGTCATTGTTATCGGCGACCAAACAGGCATCCGTAAAATGCTTACACAAAATGAGATAACAGTAAGTTGAATTTAAGTCGAGCGTGCCGGATTCTTTGACTAACTGCCAAATTTTGGGTGCATCTTGAATGGTTGGATGGCGAAACAAGGATAGCTCCTTAATGTAGGTTAAGGCTTAGTGATTGACTTAACCTCAATGAGATATTGCGGTGTCTATTTTGACATGGCGGTTAACGCAGTTTGAACTAGGCTGGGATTTTATGCCAACCTTCTTTATTCATGGGTATCTGGTGAAGAAGTTTTTCAGTAGCGGTGTTCTTCGGAATTTTGTTGAGCTTAATGGTTTCGAAAGGATACCTCTATCAGGGTAATGGGATTGAATTACAAAATAGCTGATGAATCAGCTATTTTTTGTTATAGCATAAGGATTAACAGCATAGTTTATAGAATAGGAAAGGATATAGCAAGTTTAGGCCTATTGGCAGTTAATATCCAAGCAATTCAGGTAACAGTCATCAAAGTATAGATAATACTTTGGTAGATAGCATTCTAAGCTTATACTTAAAAATAAATAAATCTGTACCGCTTATTACCCGCAGAGGGTAAAGCTGCTTTTGGAGTTGGCGGCTAACGCTCGCGACCGGGGCTGAGCGCACCCCTGCGCTCTCGCTCACCGCGCTTTTCCTGCTTCGTCCCAGCCCTTGGGTAGTGTCCGTCATCGAGTGACAGCCTCCTCCGGTTTGTGTGCCAGTCCACAGGCATCAATTCCCGTGCTCCCACGGTATTACCTATTAAATCGATCACCCGAGCGGCGGCAATGTCCCGGTCGTGCGCGCTTCCACAGTGTTCGCACGTCCAGGACCGCACCCTCAGCGGCAGCTTCTCCCCTACCGTCCCGCCATCAGGACAAACCCCCGTGGTCCGTTGAAACCTCGGCACAATATTGAGTTGCCGTCCATACCACTTCGCTTTGTAGGTCAGCTGCCGACGTAGCTCGTACCAGCCGCAGTCCCCAACCGATCGAGCTAGCTTCCCGTTGGCCATCATGCCACGCACGTTCAGGTCCTCCATCGCTATGGCTTGGTTTTCGCGTACGATCGAAGTACTCAGTCCGTGCAGAAAGTTCGCCCTCTTGCTGGCTATTCCTTGGTGGAGTCGCGCTACGCGGCTCCTTTGCTTACACCGATTATTCCCGCCTCTGGCCGCTTTGGCTAAACGGCGCTGGGCAAACTTCAACCGGCGCAAGGCGTTCTTTAAAAATCTTCTGGGTTTCTCCTTCCTCCCATCACTCATGGCCACCAGAGTCGATAACCCTAAATCGAGCCCAATGGTTTTATCCGTCATGGGTGGGTAGGTCACGTCGATACCGTTGCACTGGAGCGAGACGAACCATTGCCCGCAAGCATTGCGGCTCACGGTGGCACTGTTGGGCATCACCGCAATAGCCCGATAGGACCACGCCGCGCGCACCGGGCCGAGCTTGGGCAGGCGCAGCCGCTCGCCTGGAATCAGCACTTTATCCCCGCGGCGCTTATCGAGTTGGAAAGTACATGAGCGCACCCGTCCGCGCCGTTTAAACTTCGGGTAGCGGGCCTGCTTTTGAAAAACTTCTGGAAGGCTTCCTCCTGGCTTTTCAGCACATAGGTGAGCACCGTCGCGCTGGCAGTCTTGAGAAAAGTTTTCTCTTTCTTGATCGCCGTCAGTTCCCTCGAAAGAGAAATAGCATTCAGGGACTCGCCGTCTTGTTTGTAGGCGGTGGAGCGCCGGTCAAGCGCCCAATTCCGTACATACCGGCAGGCATTAAACTCTTTCTCTAGCTGCCGCCGTTGCCGGAGTGTGGGGTAGAGTCTTAATTGGTACGCTTTCATATTCGGAAAACCGCCGTCGCCAAAAATTTAACCTGGCCCTCGCGCTCGATGCGCCACTTCGTTTCGCCTGTCTGCGTGCGGACACGCACAGGCAGGCGCTCTCGCTGAAGGGTCGTCGTACTTCCCTGTACTCCTTCTTATGAATCTCTTTTATCTTTAATTCTTTAAAGTATCTTGTGTGCCTGATTTTCTATTTAACCTGAGTTCTGGATAAACGGAGGGGTGTCTCCTGGACCAGGAATCTGGAAGACTCTCCTGGTGACGACAAGAAAAAACAACCAGCAGGCACCCGTGATGAGCTCAGAGGCTTTATTTTGTGATGTCGATGATTTTTGCCAAGTCTTTTTACCCCAATGGGATACGAGAGCAACTGACTTGTGGAGAACGGCAACGGCGGCGCTCCGCAAGCCTGTCAGTCAGTGAAATCATGACGGTGGTGATCCATCTCACTACCGTCATTTCAAGGGCTATTATCTAGGCTATGTCAGAGGCCATCTCAAAGGTGCTTTCCCCAAGCTGGTCAGTTATCAACGCTTTGTAGCCCTGACCCCTTCAGGGTTGATTGCCCTGCGTGCTTATCTCCAGCGGCGTAAGGGTCCAGCCACGGGAGTGGCTTTTACTGATGCCACTTCCATTGCCGTTTGTCATAACCGAGGCATCGACCGCCATCAGGTGTTCAGAAAAATCGCCAGACGGGGAAAAACCTCCCTGGGCTGGGTTTTACGGCTTTAAACTGCATTGGGTGATCAAGGACCGGGGCGAGCTGCTCGCTGCAAAAATATGCATAATCGGTTCTTGCCCCCCGTTTGATAAGCGCTTGTTGCCCAGGCGCTCGCTTATTGAGACTATTCATGATCAATTCAAAAATATCTCTCAAATTGAGCACACTCGTCGTCGCAGCATTGCCAATTTCATGGTTAATTTAGTCGCCGGGATGATTGCCTACACCCATTAGCTGCTCAAACCCTCACTTAACCTGACCAATACAGAAGACGGGCCATCACCTATTTTCCCTGTGGCGGCAACGCCAAGACTTTTCTTGCCTCGTTGGGTGTGAATACCACCGGAAGACGCGACGGCTTTTTTGCCCGTTCCACCTCATCCAGCCATTCCACGTCCTGCTTCAAACCCCCGCGATACAAGAACAGAATGGCGTTGAGCGCCTGATTCTGCGTGGAAGCCGCCACCTTTCCCTTGACGGCGAGATGGGTTAAAAAAGCACTGATCTCCACTTTGCCCATATCGCCAGGGTGGCGCTTGCCATAGAAAAAAATGAAGCGCTTGATCCAACCCCGATACGCTTGTTCTGCGCGGATGCTGTTGTGCCTGACACGAATAGCCGCCCGCACTTGATCGAGGAGCTTAGGTTGAGACTTGGGTTTGAGATGCTCATGCGTATATCACCGATTAGCAAAACTCAATAACTTCAGCTATAGATATGATATCGGCGGTTTTTTCCTGTTTAAGAGAGAGGAGGCGTCTTATAAGACGCAGGTCGTAAAATGAATATAAAATAAAGTGGAGGTGCGTATTTGCCAAAACCAATATACGTTGTCAGGGTTAGTAATTATTTGATGTAAGGATAGAAATAGGGACTGGATGGTGGTCGGTTGCGTATAAAAAGGCGCAACTTAGTCAGTCAATTTCATGATAGGTCGGCGCGAAGCGCCGACCTATCGGGTCGAAGTTGACCCCCCGGTCGCCACGGCGGCGCAAAGCGCCGCCTATCTCCCGTAGGTAATTTAGGAAGCCAGGTCCAAAGATCTTTTTTAGCAAATTTATTTGGTAGCGTTAAATTAGGTCTTGTAGTTCTACCCGTTGCTGAGCGCCGAACCCTTGGTTCCTGCTGTGCAGAGCTGCTGATACAACTGCACGAAAATAAGCTGTGTTACCTGAGAGGACTACTACCGTATACATTGATGACAACATCCCCCTTAGCGATGAAGCCAAAGCTCAGCTAGATTCAGTCGGAATCCGCGTTCATACGAATTGCTGTTCAATTGAACACGCCGGCATTCAAGCCGCAGATCATGCATCTCATGCTTTAGGGTCTATGCTCATGGAGCAGATGGGTTTGATAACCAAACGCGTCAAAGCAGGAGAAAACTCTGGATACCATCCTGACGAATTGATTGAGCTTGGCTTTGAACTATGGGCGAGTCTTCGTTACGCACTATTCGGTAACAATGAGTACATAGAGGGGCTTTCATCGCCACCGGATGATCCAGCTAATCCTTATTTTAGAGTCGAGGGTATTGGGTTATACATATCTCCCGACTGCCAAAAAGATTTAGAGGAGAACTCGCGCCAATGCTTTGGCATCAACTACCTAGGGTGTATCCATTAGTATGAGCATCAAGCCCATGCTCGCATATGCATCTATTACCCAGGAGAACCCACCAGTCAACTCCCCGATTCGGCTTATAGCAGATTAATAATGGTATATTCGTTAGATGATTTAACTAATCTGTTGATTGGAGATCGAGCTAGATCGACTGTTTCAATTCTGATTGAGGCTGCCGCTAATGCCCTAGGCTTAATAGGTAATGATCTTCGAGCCCCAAGTAAAAAGATGGACCAATTTGTTGACTCCTACATAGTCAGTGGACGGGATCTCATAGCATCTGCTTAGGTTGCTAAGGACGAAACAGTGCAAAGAACATTATTAGTTCAGGCGATATCAAAATTAACACAGGGTGCAGCAGCAACCACTGACCTTTATGCTCAAGCTACTGCTCAATATTTTATTGGTGTGTGCTTTTTTGTTTACGGGAATAGGATAACGTAATATTTTGGTTTAAGCGCGCACATGATACTCTCGAAAATCATTTTTATGAACTTGATACTAAGGATAATAATGCTCTACGTACTGAAGAAGTCCTAACTCTTGCTGCAGGGTTAGGATTGTACTTGAGGAGTCGGAGGAGGAAACGATCCTTGGAGTATCGTCAATTGGTTGTAAAACTAGTTGTTTCTATTGAAGAAGTGTTAAGAAATTATGGGGTACAATACAAGCCGTTTAGTAAGTTTGACGCTCTCGATAATCCGGACTCTGGCGGTGATATGCCTGCGCCTTAGCTTTGTCGAACGGCGAAACGGGGTCAAGCTTGAAAAGTTGAATTGTGAACTGGCTAACGAAGTCAATGCACTCGGACTACTCCCTGCGGTTGCCACGGCGGCGCAAAGCGCCACTTATCTCTCGTTGGAGCGGACACCGCTGCGCAGCTTTCCCCGATAGGCTTAGCTATTTATGTGGTCTATCCGAAATTTAAATAGAGGTGGTGAAAATGAGTTGGGCTGAGATCTGTCAAGATCCTACGCTAAGGGACCTTCCTTATAAAATTCAGACCGACAAATGGGGAAACATTGTAATGAGTCCTGCCACTAATGAGCACGGGATTTATCAAGCCAAAATTGTTGCCTTACTTAGCAAGTTAATGAATGAGGGTACGATAATTTCAGAGTGTTCCGTTCAAACTAGCGAAGGAATAAAAGTGGCGGATGTGGCTTGGGCTTCAGAGAAATTCATGCAAAATAATAGAGGTAAGAGTCCATTTGATGAAGCACCTGAAATATGCGTAGAGATATTGTCACCCTCAAATACCAAAATGGAGATGGAAGAAAAAAAGGAATTATATTTTGCTAGAGGAGCTAAGGAATTCTGGATGTGTGATAAAAAGGGAAGTATCAGTTTTTACAAAAACACAGGTCCATTAGAACACAGTAATATCATAGAAGGGTTTCCTGGCACGTTATCAGTTTAGCCTAACTCGGCGCTGCACCGGAGGCCGCTAGCGCGGCCCCGGTGAGCTTGGTCGTTAGGTTTTTCTGTACCTTGCCTTTTACATCATCAATAGTATGATAATAAATCATACTTAGAGGTGATACATGAGCAAGGCGAAAATTGCGATCACGATTGATAAACCCATTCTGGCGCGCATTGATAGGCTGGTAGCCAAGCAAGTCTTCTCCAGCCGCAGCCAGGCTATTGAAGCAGCAGTAGAGGAGAAAATTGAGCGTCTAGCGCACGGGCGACTTGCACGGGAGTGCGCCAAACTCGATCCTGCCTTTGAAAAGGCGTTAGCTGAAGAAGGGCTCTCCCAGGAGTTGGATGAGTGGCCCGAATATTAAGAGGCGATATCCGCTGGGCTGATCTCAATCCCACTCGGGGTTATGAGCAGGCCGGTTTTCGGCCGGTGGTTATCCTCAGCCACGATATCTTTAACGAACGCTCCAGCACAGTCATCGCTATGGCGATTACTAGCCAGCCTCAGCGAGCCGGTTTTCCGTTAACTCTGGAATTACATTCAGGGGGTCTGCCTAAGCGTTCGTGGGTTAAGATCAGTCAGATTCGCACTTTGTCTGTTGAGCGGATTGGCAAGAAGATCGGGAGAACATCGCCTGAAGAGTTAGCTCAGCTTGTCGAAGGGTTAAATGAAATCATCGTAACCTAACTTGGCGCTCAACTCGGAAAAACAGATAATTCCTACGCTTAGGTAAATTATAGACTCTGTAAAGAATATTGAGGAAAGGAGTGTGGCGTCGGAGGACAAAAAAACTAAAAATTTCTGGGAGAAATTGTCTTCGGTATCTACTCTTATATCAGGAGTATTGATAGCAGGAATTGGCCTTTGGGCAACACAAACTTACGACTATCGGCAATTGGAAATTAATAAACTTTCGGCGTTAGACAAACTTAGACCCCTCTTGATTTCAGAGAATCCTAATGAACGAGTATTTGCTTACTCTGCATTTGTCACACTTGAACATGAGGAACTTACTATTCGAATGATCTCCCAAAATCAAGATGAAGCGGGAAAAAAATTCTTACGAATCTGGCAAAGAAATCAGAAAAAAATACCATACGAAGCTCTGCCAGAGAAACGCTGACGGCTTTAGAAAGGATCTAGGTACTTGATAATGCGGACCCGGACTATACGAACCCTCCGTTTGGCGACACGTTGTCTTTATTGAATAACACCGGGAATGTAACCAAAACTATTCGCGGATTTAATATCGCTCAGACAGTAGGAAATCATAAACTAATAGCTGCGTCTCCTGATGGTAGCTACGTCCTTGTTGCTGAAAATGTCAGCGGCAAACTCTCAAAGTACGACGGAGCACTTAATATGGCTTGATCTACGACATATCCCGATGGGGAGATTGGTATGGAGACAGTAGCTATTTCTTCGTCAGGTTATGCATATGTTCTTACTAGTAGTGGCACCATATATGGACATAGCATTCTTCGGGTTGATCCCACTGATGGAACAACCTTGGGTGGAGCGGCCTTCGGAGGGTTTGATGTTGCCATAGATGATACGAATTATGCTATCTGGATCGTCGGGGCTGATGTAAAGAAACTCAATATCTTCTTAGAGCAAGAATGCGCGCTTGATCCGGTCGAATGGACTGCCGTTTCTGTTGATTTTGATTCGAGTGGTTCTATATGGATTGCAGAAAGAAAGCACTCGTAAGTAGAGGGTAGTAAAAATAGACTTCTGAAGGTAGATACAAATTTTAATATAATCAAGGTCATCGATCTTCTTTCTACTCCGCGGGCCGTTAAAGTAGACAGGCGAGATGACACTATATGGGCGATCATCGGAAAAAAACTATACAAGTTCACCAAAGACGGAAATGAGATTTTACATACCGAGGAGCGAGTCGATAGCATAACTCTTAACGAATAGGACAGTACTGTATGGGCTGCTGGATTTAAAGAAGTCCTTCATTATAGTAGCGATGGAAGACTCCTTCTAAGAAAAGGCGGATTTTCGGGTGACCAAAAATACATCGTAATATCCTAGGATGGAAAGTAGAATCATTATTAGCCTGTTCCCTTATTCCGTAAGAAGAGGCGATCTTGTTTAGTTTTCTCGCTAGCAGTGCTGGCTGGCTTTGGCGTTTTGCCATGACTGATTGCGGTTCGGTCCCTCCTTACCTTGTCAGCCTGGAGAATTCGCGTTTCTCAGCGGTCCTCGGGCGGTGGCTAGGCCACGGCCCTTGGGGTCTTGACCGCTCCACCTGCCTGCAGCAGGCAGGCGCACTTTAGAGGTTCCGGCGCTCCCCGCCGTACCGAACAACACAACATTTTTGGCTGCGTTGATGTCCCTATCGTGGACAGCCCCACATTCACACACCCATTCACGGACTTTGCTGGTGGATGCCCAACGGTCCACGATAAAAACATCACGGCCCTACCATTGGGCCTTATATTCAACCTGCCGCCGCAGTTCATACAGGCCACAGTCCGCAATGGCTCTGCTCAGGCGGCGGTTTCTTAACATTCCTTTGATATTCAAATCCTCCAGGCAAATCACTAGGTTCTCGCTCATCAACCTGTTGGATATTTAGTGCAAAAAATCCCGGCGGCTGTCTTTAATCCGGGCATGGATTCGAGCGAGGCGGACTTGTTGCCTGCGCCTCCGCTGAGAGCCTTTCTTCTTGCTAGAGAGTCTGCGCTGCGCCATTCTCAGTTGCCGGGCATAGCGGTAAGTGTATTTAAGCGCGCCAGACCTCCACCCCTCGGAGGTGATGACCACATCCTTCACGCCGCATCCACACCGAAGGCATTCCTCCGCGCCAGCAGCCCATTCATCTCCACCTCACAGGCCATGCTGACGAAATAACGGCCCGCAGGGTCTTTATTCACCGTCACCACCTTGGGAATACCGCCTACCTCGCACGACCATTTCAACTTCAGCGCCCCAAGCTTGGGCAATATCAATCTCGTGCTCTCGGCGTTGAACTTCTTCGCTACATGGCGCTGGTCCAGTTGATAGCGTACCGATGGGGTGTGGTGGTGGCTTTTAAAGCGATGATAGCGAGCACGGCCAGAAAAGAAGTTCCTGAAAGCCGTGTCCTGTTCTTTGAGCTTTTTAGGTAGGGCAACCGGCGGTGGCTTCGCTAAAAGCCAAGGGCACGCCGTTTGCTTTAGCGCCGTCAACTGACGGTTCAGGATCGAATAGTTCAGCGACTCTTTGCTCTCCTTATACGCCTTCGTTCTCGTCTCCAGCGCCCAATTCCACACAAACCGGGCATGGCCGAACTCAATGGCCAATTGCCGCTTCTGCGTAGGCGCGCTATGCTAATATACAACAATTGTAATACAATGGTTAGGTGATCGCAATGGCAAAAGCATTGTTAAATGCGCGCATCGATTCCGCGCTCAAAAAGAAGCTTCAAACTTTAGCGGAAAGAGAAAACCGAACGCTATCCAATCTCGTCGAGACCGTGCTGGCTACTTACGTGAAACGCGAATTGATGGCAAAACGCAAGTAAGGCGGCCCTCGCCTCCCTGCCTGCAGCAGGCAGGGAGGCGTCGTACATCCCTGTACTCCTTCAATGCCAAAGACCCGTAATATGCCAATGAGGTTTTCTTCTTACCCGAATAAAATGCGGGGGGAGTTGGAAGGTAGCCTCCCCTAGGCTAGGCACGAAGGAAGCGCTAGCGGGCGGTTTCGGCTTCAACGATAAAAGCCGTTGTATGCGTTCTTCAGTTCGAGGATGGGTGCGGAGTAATGAGGGCTCTGGGCTATGGCGATCTGGCGTCAGCAGACGTTCCAGCAATCCCCTATGTTGCCGTTCTAATTTAACTAGCGCTGAGGCAAGACCTTGGGGATCTCCCGTAAGATTAACGGCGCTTAAATCAGCGTCAAATTCGCGAGTTCGGGAGAGGGCGAGTTGCAGTAACGCGCTGATAGTGGGGGCAAGGATGAGCAGCAGGATGGCAAGCCACGAAAGACTCGTTTTGGTCAACAAAAATAAAGGTAGATTAATCACTACTAACAGTTGCCCAAGAAGGGAGAGGGCATGGGTCATGCGACTGGCTAGATCGGCGAGTGTCATGACCCATATATCATTGTTGCGAATATGACCAATTTCATGCGCCAGCACTCCCGCCAATTCCCGTAAGGTAAGTTGACGTAATAGGCCATCGGTAATAGCAATGACGGCGTCGGTACGCTTCCCCACTGTAAATGCGTTTATAATCTGGCTAGGGATATAATAGAGAACGGGTGTTTGTAATAGGCCAGCCCGTTTTGCTAATTCCTGAGCGAGTGTGTAAAGCTGAGGGGCATCGTAGGGTGTTAGACGGCGGCCCCCGTACATGCCAAGGAGCAAGCGGGGTGGGATTTTGGGACCAAGTGCCAGTAGGAATATACCGCTCGCCACAGTCCCTATCATGAATAGAGGCCCCCCTAAAAACCATCCGGGCATGGCAAGCAATAGAATCATGCCTAGTAACAATAACGCGGACTGGAGCCAATTCGTTATTCTATGTTTCAGCAGGTGGTCTGTCTGCATGGAAAGGACCTGAAGTAAAAAGATTATTGTACCTATTAATTTTAAAAAATTAATAGGTTGAAAATCGATTCCTGTAGCTCTATATAAAAAGTTAATCCTGGTATGTATCACGATAACAGGAGAAATAGTTATTGGATAGAAATATAGGTTTGAGGAGAGCAATGATGGCTAAAGACAAAAGGAGTAAGGAAGTGGCCCATTCGGAACCACGGCAGGAAGTACGGTCGGGAAGCGTCACGCATGGGCTGAGTCCTTTCGAGGAAATGGATCAGATTTTTGAGCGCTTTTTCCCGCGGGGATGGCTGCAGCCATTTCGCCGGGAATGGCCGATGAGAAATGAACTAATGACACCCTTTGAAGTACAGATGCCCCGCGTGGATGTTATTGATCGGGACGAAGAAGTGGTGGTGCGCGCCGAGATACCCGGCGTGGATAAAAAAGATCTGGATGTCTCGGTGACCGAGAATACGGTGACTATCAACGGCCATAGATCTGCCGAGGAAGAGGAAGATACGGGCGACTACTACCGCCGGGAAATTTCCCGAGGCGCTTTTTCGCGTACGGTGATGTTGCCGAGAGAAGTGGATGGCGAAAAAGCGAAAGTCTCCTTCAAGGAAGGAACCCTAGAACTCATTCTACCTAAGGTAGAAAAATCAAAGCGGCATAAAATCAAGGTTGAATAAGCATTTTATGTTTATCCCAGGAGCCTGGCGTGGGCTGGGCTCCATATCTGCTATTGTGCCTATTAAAGTATAAATTCAGGTTCACCGTAATGGGTAGAAAAGGACGATGGCCAAGACAGCGGGAGAGACAGAAAAAATTTTAGAAGGGCCGAGGGAAATTATGGGAGACACTCGGCGCTATTGGTCGCTCATGAGCTTTTATGAGCGATTTGAGCATGCTGTTGCGCTGGTATTAACAGGATTGATTGCGGCCATCATATTAATTGCTTTGTGGCGGCTGATGGGCTCGGTCTGGACTTTGATTGTCATTCAATCCCGCGATCCCTTGGATCATGCTGTTTTCCAAACGGTGTTTGGTAATATCATGACGTTACTCATTGCCATGGAGTTTAAACACTCTATATTGAGGGTAATAGAGCGTAAGGAACGGATTATCCAGGTTAAGACCGTGCTACTGATCGCCCTGCTTGCTTTAGCACGAAAATTTATTATTCTAGATATCTCAGCAATATCGGCTTCTCTGCTAGCAGCGCTAGCATTGTCTTCCCTTGCTCTTGGAAGCGTATATTGGTTGTTGCAGGAGCGGGATGATCGGCGGGGCTCTTCTTGATGAAGCCTAATTTATTTTTCTTAAATTTAGGTTTGGCGATCCTCAGTATTATTGTTTGTATTAAAAGGCTTGGTATTGTTAGCAATCGCATTAAATTGCCGTTCGATCTCGATTCCAGGGGCGGTGCTTAGCAAACTAGCGCCGACAATGGCGATAGCTGAGAAAATAAAGCCGGGCACCAGTTCGTAGAGGTCAAAAATTCCCCCGTTTAACTGCTTCCATAATAAAATCGTCATTCCTCCCACGATAATTCCAGCTAGTGCTCCTTGTCGGGTCATTCGTTTCCAGTAAAGGGCCATGAGGAGGGTGGGGCCAAAAGCAGCGCCAAACCCAGCCCAGGCATAGGCCACTAGTTCCAAAACTTGGCTTTCCGGATCGAGGGCTAGCCATAATGCCAGGGAAGCAATGATGACGACGGTGGCCCGGCTCACATAGACCAATTCCCGAGCACTTGCTTGATGGCGCAGGAGGGCTTTATAAAAGTCATCGGTAAATACCGCCGAGCAGACCAATAGTTGGGAATCGGTGGTGCTCATTATAGCTGCCAGGATAGCGGCTAGTAGGACTCCGGCAGGCAAGGGGTGGAAGAGGATACTGACCATTTCAATGAATACTTTTTCGCTGTCAGCCGTGGAAAGGGGTGGATGTAAGAAGGAGGCTCCCGTAATTCCCACCAAGAGGGCGCCGATTAAGGTCAGGGTCACCCAACCCATGGCGATCCGCCGCGCCTGGGGCACGGCGTTAAGGGAATGAATGGCCATGAAACGAACCTGAATATGAGGTTGGCCGAAATACCCTAACCCCCATCCTAGCAGGGAGAGAATAGCGATAGCCCCTAGGGGCTCATCGGTCGTCGCTACAAACAGGTAGAGCCGTTCAGCATCAATGCCGGCCAAGGTGGCCTGCCAGCCCCCCAGGTGGAGAATGGCGACCACAGGAACGGCGAGCAGGGCGAGCAGCATCAATAGGCCCTGCACCAGGTCGGTCCAGGAGACGGCGAGAAATCCCCCGACGAAAGTATAGCTCATAATGGCCAGGGTACCGGCGGTTACGGCCCACGTATAGGGTAGACCGAAGACGGCGTTGAACAGTTTTCCCCCCGCCACCAAGCCTGCACTGGTATAAAACAAGAAAAAAATCAGAATGAAAGCTGCCGCAACGCAGCGTAGCAGATGGCGATGATCATGAAAGCGCTGAGCCAAAAATTCCGGCAAGGTGAGTGAATCTCCAGCAGCCGTGGAATAGGCCCGCAACCGGGCAGCCACCAGGCGCCAGTTGCCATAGGTGCCCAACCATAAACCGAGGGCAATCCAGCCAGCTTCCAAGCCATGAAGATAAGCGTAGCCAGGTAGTCCCAAAAGGAGCCAACCACTCATGTCAGAAGCCCCTGCACTCAAGGCAGTGGTCCAACTTCCGAGCTTGCGGCCCCCAAGGATATAGTCGGATAAATCCCGGGTCCGGACGTAGGCCAGCAGGCCAAGCAGCAGCATGACGGCGAGGTAAATGATAAAAGTGACTATCATCACGGTTTGGAAAGTTAACCTCAAGGAGTAGAGATAGGGGCGGAATTATAAGGAGATATTCATGGCGCTAAAATATGTTTTTGAGCTTGCTCCTGGGTGAAGAAGGCTACACGAAGTGCAATATCTAGTGAACATCTAAAGAGTCAGAAAACTACTCGGTTTAGTTAAAACAAAAAAGTATCTCACCTCTGCAGGCTAAGCTTCAGAATTGCGTGCGGTAGTGGCCGTGTGTTCCGCGACTTTGAGCATCCCAACACCGATGTGGAGCAAGCTAAGGTCATTCTGGCCGACCAAATTAAAAGATGTTAAGTCGATTTTTGCTTTATGCCCTCCGATCAAATGATTTTCAGAGCCAAATAAGAAATTTGGCTTCAGACTCCACAGTTCAGCATATGCGCGTGCCTGATTCGAAGGTGCTAACGCTTACATTACCATCACTAGAAACTTAAAAGCGCTTGGTAGAAAAATTGATTTTATTTCGGATGAGTATGAGAATTTATCTGAAGTTTACCAGCAAAGACTCACCGCCCTTGCTGAACTGAAGCAATCCTTCCTGCACAATGCCTTCACTGGAGAACTGACCGTAAAATCTGACACCGTCCTCAAGCACGGGGCGGTGGCATGAATGAAGCCGAAGCCCGTGGCGAGGGGATTTACCAGATTGCTAAGGAGATAGAGAAATGACCCACAAACACATCGGCTCTTCCTGAAGGAGGAGGGCATTTTTGAGGAAGCTACCCCCCCATGCCTTCAAGCGCATGCTAACCTGGCAGATTACTGAAGCCATGGAGGTCAAGGGACTTACCACGACCGCCATGGCGCGCCATATGAAGATCAGTTGCGCCCAGCTCGATCGTCTGCTGGACCTGAACAACGAGAAGGTGCAGCTCGCTGCCTCCGCTGTTGGCCGTACCCTGCGTATTAAATTGGCCTGAAGTAGGGAGAGAGTCCTGCTTTGCTTCCTGAAATAGGGATGGCCGGAGAATTCAAAAAAATCGTATGCTCAGCCTTTGGCGGCGTCCTTAGCAGTCGGAAGCAGCCTCGCTGGATCCATTTACCCTGTTATGTTACCAGTTATAATTAAATTACTACGATCAAGGATATTCACATGACTGAGAAATTTAAAGTTGGCGATCACGTAACGTGGAACTCGGAAGCTGGCCGCGTCAGCGGGACGATCCAGAAGGTCCATACCAGCGACTTTGACTACAAGGGCCACACGCATCGCGCTTCCGTCGACGATCCGCAATATGAAATTAAAAGCGATAAGACTGATCATATCGCAGCACATAAAGGCAGTGCGCTTACGAAGTCGGCACGCAAATAGACGAGAGGGTGCTTCCATTCTACACGATCGGCCATTCCGCGCGGACGCTCGATGCCTTTCTCGATCTGCTGAGAGCAGCCCAGGTGACGGTTGTGGCCGACATCCGCTCGGTGCCAAAATCGAGAACTAATCCGCAATACAATAAGGATATACTGCCAAATACGCTGACCGCCTTTCAAATTGGCTACGAACACATCGCCGAGCTGGGCGGATTGCGTGGCAAGGCCAAGTCTGTAGAGCCGACTGTTAATAGCTTCTGGGAAAACCGAAGCTTTCAAAATTATGCCGATTATGCTCTCAGTGTCTCATTCCGCGCTGGCCTGGATCGGCTAATCGCGCTGGGGCATGCACGACGATGCGTGATGATGTGTTCGGAAGCCGTATGGTGGCGTTGCCATCGGCGGATTGTCGCGGATCATCTCATTGCCCGTGGTGAGAGCGTTATTCATTTAATAGGCAGGGATAGGGCTGAACCGGCAAAGCTGACCGCAGGCGCGTGCGTTCATAAAAATGGGAGGGTGACCTACCCAGCGGGAAGTATCGAGGGTTAAATAGGAACGGCGATCGCAGAAATTAGATGCTATTACCACCGTTGCTTGTCCTCCGGTTGCTCTAGAATCAGCACCATTTGATCGTAGATCAATGAGCATAGGTAACTTAGACTGGGAAAACCTTTAATACCTCTCAATTACTTACTAGGGATCGGCCCACGAAACGGGAAAAATCGTACGCTAAGTCGCTCGTGGCGCATAACGGTTTTAGTCGTCGGATCTATCGGAAATTGCAGTATCGCCTTATACCGAACCGACGGTATAATGTGATAGATTTGTGACTTCGGCGTCGTTGAGATGTTCCATTCCATGTCCGCTTCGTTGGTATCCCGCGACCAAGTGCTTGATCGTCCGAGCTTCGTTTTCATAGCGTGCGGCCTGGCCACAACCGCGTCATTTGATCGGACCCTCCAAGCTCTGCTGGATCGTGTGCTTGCGCCGGTAGTTTGATACCAGGTCACAGGAGAAATCTAATGACTGAGCTAACCCCCGCGCCACGCGTTCATTACGTCGGACTAGATATTTTCTACCAAGGGGCCGGACACCAAGCACGGATTCCCTACCTCGTCGCCTTTGTTCTGGAACTTCATCCTGCTACTGAATGACGGCTATCATGTCGTTGCACCCGACTATCGGGCTTCGACTAACCCGCTACACGCTATTAATTATTCGATTTCTGAGTAAACATGAGTGCACATAGCGCATTTTGGTTCGGGCGACCAGGCGTAGTTGATCGCGTGGGCTTGCCATGATGGCGGTCTGGGCTGCGTTGCCCATCGGGGTCGCGCTTGGGATGCTCGTGTTCCGCGTCGGACCGATCGGGACGGCCGCGACCGCGCTGGCCTGTGGCGTGGGTGTGGCGATGGGAGTGTTTGCCGCCGAAATGGGCCCAATCTTATCCGCCCAGGCTGCAATGGCGTCGCTGTTTGTCGAGGTTGCAGCCATCTTGTTCGGTGGCCTTTGGCTGAGCCGGATATTGACAGCGACCGGCGCGCAGCAGCGCCTGGCCGGCTGGCTGACGGGTATGTGTCGCGATCCGGCTCGGGCGGTCCTGCTGGTCGTACTCGGCGTGGTGCCGTTCGCGGAGTCGATGACGGGTTTCGGGATCGGCGTTGTGGTCGGTATTCCGCTGCTGATCCAATTCGGCTTCCCTCGGGTTCACGCCGCCATACTCGGGCTGTTGGGACTGATCATCGTCCCGTGGGGCTCATTGGGACCCGGTACACTGGTCGCGGCCCGCTTGACTGGCATTGATTTTCAGGCGTTGGGCATTGCCTCCGCGTTGCTGTCGGGGCCAGTCTTTATATTGATGGGTGCGGGGGCTCTGACGCTGGGTGTCGGCGGGCGGCGTGCCGCGGCCGCCTGGCCTGATTTGGTACTGACCGCTGGCGTGCTCTGGGTTGCGGTCTGGGGCGTCAACGTCGTTCTCGGAACGCCACTGGCCGGGGTATTGGGTAGTTTGGCCAGTATCAGCGCCTTATTGATTCGGGTGCGTTTGTATGAGCGGCAGTCGCTGGTCATCCCACTGCTGGTTCGCCGCGATCTGGCGCCTTACGCGATGCTGATTGCGGGACTGCTTGTGACCTCGGCATGGATGGCCTTGTGGCCTGGCAAGGCGCCCGCCTGGTTGAGGGTGCTGCACAGTCCCGCGACTTGGTTGCTGGTAACCGCTGCGTTGACACCCGTACTGCTTGGCCAATCCATGCAGGCCCAGCCGAGGGCGCTGCGCCAGACGCTTAGCGGCTGGTGGCCGATCGCCCTAGCTACGGTACTGTTCCTAGCGTTAGGCACGTTGTTGAGCAGCACCGGGATGAGCACGGTGCTGGCCCAGGCCGGCGCGCAACTAGGACCCGCCTATCCGGCCCTTGCGCCCTGGATTGGCGCGCTCGGCGGCTTTCTGACCGGCTCGAACACCGGGGCAAGTGCCATGTTTGCCGCTAGCCAGGCGCAAGCGGCGCAGGCGATTGGCTACCCGGTGCTGACGTTGGTGGCGTTTCAGAACGTTGCGGCGTCGTTGGCGACTATGGCCGCAGTACCACGCGTGATGATGGCCTGTCGTATCGCACAAGATGCACCACCACCGCAACAGGCAATATTTGCGACAGGTGTTACGGCGGACGCGTCGGTCGTCTCCCGATCCCACGTCTGGCCGATCGTCTTGGTGCTCAATGGTTTGATATTAGTGGTGCTCTCGGCTCTGTCGATGGGACTGATGTGATGGCCAATGAGTTATTGGCCGGCACTTTACTACCCCGGTCCCGCCGATGGTCAAGGGTTGCAACGGCTTGTGGATTTTGCCCTCGTTCACAAGGACCATTGTTTAAATTGCCCCTCGATAGCGGCTTTCTCCTGGGTCAGCTTGGCCCTGGTGGTGGCCATTATACTCAACCCATAATATTAGCCCGAAGCCCGCCTGGTGGGCTAGAATAGCCCATGAAGCACAGGGGATCGGCGTACCTCTCAGGGTATACGCCAGATAGCTACGGATATCGCTAAGGTATTATACGCCTAATTTATCTGCTGACTTTGGTGCGCCGTGTGCTCGAAAAATCGTAGGTGCTGTTGACGATAATATGCTCGCCCTCAAGGCTAATCATGGCCATGATTATATTGCATACCGTGCTGGCAATTCTAGCTTCCGGGAAGATGAGTGCCGTGTTCACGACCCCATGGCGGGAGGCAACTTCGCCCTGCTTCGCAAGATCGCCATCAGTCTGCTCGTCCGGGACCGCTCCAACAAAACTAGTCTGCGTGGCAGATGCAGAAAAGTAGCCTGGGACAACGATTATATGCGCCAACTTTTTTAAACCAATTTCATTGCGCTATCCCTGCGCTTCTTGGGAATTCAAAACCGTAGGTTCCTGTTCAAATGTGCTCGCTGGTCCCAGTTGAAAGAATTCCGCGCTGAGTAAAGAAATTCTGAAGGAATTCAGTTTGACGCCGAAAAAGAGAAAACATTCACCGCACGCTTAATTTTTTTCTTTACCCAATGACCCCCCTTGATGAAAAAACTTTTGAAGCACTCCAGGATGAATGGTCCCATGTGCTTGAGCTGCATAAAGCGGCTCGCCGTAAACGCATTCATGCCAGAGTGATTCAGTGGGAAACGCGCCTTTCTGAGCTAAAAGATGAGCAGAAGAGGCTTATCAACTCGGGGCGGTGGGTGAGAGGGCCTGCGGACATCCTTTCTGTCATCGGCAAGGCCCGGAGAGAGCTTTATCATTCGGCTATTTTACGCTGGTTGCTTGATCCCCTATCGCCTCATGGGCTTGGGATTAAATTTCTCCGGGGATTTCTTCAAGCAGCGAAGCTCCCCCCGCTCGTAACTAAATTGGCACCTGAGGATATCCTCTCTATTGAGACCGAAGTGGCCCGTGTGGAAGCGAGGGCGGATATCGTCATTTCGACCGTTAGCGGTTTAATCATCATAGAGAACAAGATAGATGCCTCGGAAGGGGATAACCAATGCCAGCGTCTGTTCGAAGCATTTAGGCGTGAAAATGCCTGGTTTATCTTCTTGACCTCCAATGGTAGGACGCCCTCATCAGCGCCCGCTTGTGTTCGGGCGCATTTTAGACCCATAAGTTACCGCCAAATACAGCGATTGCTGATGGCAGCTCTAGAAAGCAGTCCACAAGGTAATCCGGATGCTCCAGGCAGAGCTTCCGCGCGTAGCTACTTAGCCACTCTTCAAAAAGAGGTGTTATGAAACGAATTGAAGATGAACGCATCCAATTTTTTCTCCGCCACCATAAGCTGATTCGCCAGTGGGCCGCTATTGAGCCGGAGGCTCGGAAAGTTATCAATGAATTCCTTCAAACGCTTGGAGATTTTGCTAAAGATCAACAAAATTCAGCCCCAGATTCCTGGAAGATTTGCTGGGATTTTAATAGCTCCTGGCCAAGGATTTTACGGTTTCTACCGGAATGGGGTGAATCTGAAGGGACTTTGCCCCGGGTAAGCATTGGTTTGGAATGGTATAAGCCCTCCGTGGATCTTCTGTCTCCTACCGGTTCACCTTATGTCGGCGTTCGGATTGATCCCAACCTGCAAGGGAGCAGGATACTCCACGATAGACTCCAGCAAAGCTGTCAACATTGTGCTCAAGGTTATGGCTTTGGCTCTGAGCGTTGGTGGCCAGCCTTTAAATCCATCCCGCCTAGTGATGAGGAATTTTGGAAAGACTTGGATGCCTATAGAGCGCAGCTTGACAAGGAATTTGAGCAAGCATGGGAATTATTCGCTCCTATTGTGAGCCAGACTCTCCGCGCATCTAATCCATGACACTGATCTCCCCGCAGCTTAGTGATTATCAAGAGAGCCCTCTACTTCTTAAAGCTTCACCACCAATCCCGCCATTGGCTCAGCAAAGCCTGGATGTCCACGGTCTTTGAACCTCAATTGGACGAAAAAGTACTATAAGCTTCTTCAAACATCGGAATTGCTATCGAATGGCGCCAGATACGACTCTTGAGGTTCAAAGTCCTACCCAGGCGATTTATGACATGATCAACGACAGCGCCAAGGAACGCGTGGTGAATAAGCGTAAAATCCGGGAGATGCGCCATCAGGCGGGGATACGTTTCTAGATTTTACGCCGGTGATGATGGTGGTCAGCGCCTAGAGGATGGCTTATCAAGTATCAAGCTTGCTGGGAAAGTTCGATTTCCTGCGCCTGCACCGCGGCAATAGCGGCAATGTTCACGATAGCGTCCACGGAAGCATCCCGTTGCAATACATGATAGGGCTTGGATAAGCCCGTCAAGATTGGCCCGATGGCCTCGGCGCCGCCCAATTCCACCAGTAGCTTATAGGCGATATTCCCTGAGGTCAGATCAGGGAATATCAGCACGTTAGCGTCTTCCTTCAGCCGACTGAAGGGGTAGGTGGAAGAGAGAATGTCTTCATTAGTGGCGGTGTCGGCCTGCATTTCCCCGTCTACAACCAAATCCGGACGCCGGCGGTGCAGGATTTTCACCGCTGCTTGGACCAAGTCAACTAAGGAATGTTTAACCGAGCCAAAATTGGAAAAGGAGAGCAGAGCAACCCGAGGTTCAATATCGAAGTGGTGCGCCGTATCTGCCGCCGATAGGGCGATTTCGGCCAGGGTTTCCGCATCGGGGGTAATATTGACGGTGGTATCGGCGCAAAAGATAAGCCGGTTTTTGAACAAGAGCATATAAAGCCCGGAGGCATGGGAAATTCCTTTAGCCAGGGGGAGGATTTGCAGGGCAGGGCGGATGGAGTCAGGATAATGGTAGGTCTCGCCACAGACCACCGCTTCCACTTCCCCTTGCAGTAATAGCATGGGGGCATAGTAATGGCGGCGTAGCATATAGCGCCGGGCTTCGGCTAAGGTCACGCCCTTGCGGGCTCGCATGGCAAAGAACTGCTGGGCCAAATCCTCCCGCTGGGGGTGGGTCTGGGAGTCGAGTAGATCGATTCCCTCCAAGTTAACGGAGAGTTGTTTTGCTAAGGCTTGGATCTCATCAGGTTTGCCAAGCAGCACGGGCTTGCCGATACCTTCTTTGACAATCCGGGCAGCGGCACGAATGATGCGTTTATCATCTCCCTCGGGAAAAGCAATCCGGAGCGGGCCGGGGGAAACCGGCTTTTCCACGGGAGAGGTTTTAGACTCAAGGTGTTGGGTAGACAGTTGAGAGCGGCGCCTGGCCTTGTTGATGACTTGCCGCATAACCTCTTTGGAGCGTCCCAGACGGCGTTCCAATTGTTCCCGGTAGGCTCTAAAATCCCTGATAGGAACACGGGCTACCCCTGATTCGCCAGCCGCTTTCGCTACCGCAGTGGTGACTTCCAGTAATACCTGGGGATCAAAGGGCTTGGGAATGAGGTATTCCCGGCCAAATTCGATTCTTTCCATGCCGTAAGCCCGGCAGACACTTTCTGGCACCCCTTCCTTAGCCAGGGCAGCTAGGGCCTGGGCTGCGGCGACTTTCATGGCTTCATTGATGGCACGGGCCCGGACATCCAGCGCGCCCCGGAAAATGAAAGGAAAGCCGAGTACATTATTGACTTGATTCGGGTAGTCGCTGCGGCCGGTGGCCATAATTACATCGGGGCGGGCGGCCAGGGCATCGGGGTAGGTGATTTCCGGATCGGGATTGGCCAAAGCAAAAATAATGGGATTGTCGTTCATGGAGCGCACCATGTCGGGCGTGACCACATTGGCCACGGACAGTCCGCAGAAGGCATCTGCTCCCGCCAGGGCTTCTGGCAAGGTACGGAGCCGGGTAGGCCGGATAAATTGGGCTTTGTATTCATTATAGCGGGGGCGGCCGGGCATCAGATCCTCCCGTCCCTTATAGAGCACCCCCTTGCTATCGCAGAGGAGCAAGTTATCCGGGTCCACGCCCAGGGTAAGATAAAATTTGGCGCAGGCAATACTGGCCGCGCCAGCGCCATTCATGACCAGCTTGATATCCTCTAGCCGTTTGCCTGCCAGTTCGCAGGCATTGAGCAGAGCCGCACCCGAGATAATGGCGGTACCATGTTGATCGTCATGGAAAACCGGGATAGTCAGAGTTTCTCTTAACCGTTCTTCAATATGGAAGCAATCGGGGGCGGCAATATCCTCCAGGTTGATGCCGCCGAAAGTAGGTTCAAGCAACTGACAGGCTTGAATCACCTCCTCGGCGGTGGGGGCATTGAGTTCGATATCAAACACATCGATATCGGCAAAGCGTTTGAATAACACCCCTTTGCCTTCCATTACCGGTTTACTGGCCAGTGGCCCCAGAGGACCCAAGCCGAGTACCGCAGTGCCATTGGTGACGACCGCTACCAAATTGCCTTTACCGGTATAAAGATAGACATCATCGGGAGAGCGATGAATTTCTCGGCAAGGCTCGGCTACCCCGGGGGAATAGGCCAACGCCAGGTCATGCTGGGTAAGACAAGGCTTGCTGGGGATGACCTCTAGCTTGCCCGCCCGGCCCCGCCGGTGGTATTCCAGTGCTTCGTCGCGGAAAATCATGAATACCTCCTCCGCAGGTTAAGGGTGATTTAGATGCTTTTCCAGTCTATCACTTTAACCTGAATAGGGTTGAAATAGGTATTCTTATGTCTTCTGAAACAAGGCTAGCCTTCGGCGTTGCGAACACCTGCTAATCGGGATTTTCACACAACTAGCTAAGTGCCCATGCTTGCTATACGCTTTACTGATAACTGGAGAGTTAATTAGGCGAGCGGAAACCGCGAACGAATATTCACATTCCTTTTTTGTCTCTTCGTGAACGCCTCTACTTCTATGGGAAAAGGCCACTCTTTCAGCTCACCTTGGCGAGCAATCACCGGTGTTCTGAAAGAAGGGCATATACACTAGTAATTCCACCCTCTTGGGACGCTAGCCACATTGACAACCCGAATGGAATTAGTGACTTAATGCCGATGATTCACTCTCCGTGAAACCTAACGGTGCGTTTCAGCGGCTGCGAGCTGTCCGACTGCAAGGGTTTTGTCTTGGGATTTTGATGCCAATCATGCTTTCCGCCATGGCGAATAAAGACGCAACCCATTTCTTCAAGTTTCTTGATCAGATCCCGTCTTTTCACGATATCTCAAGCTCAGCGATCCTACGAACGTTAGGAATATTGCTGCTTGTCAATTCCTTGTAGATATCGATTAAATGTTCCTTTAATTCTTCCTCTGTTTCACCTTCTTGCCCAGTAGTCCGGAAATTCTTCAAGATATCCGAGCCACATATCATCATCTTTCCAATAAATGTACTTCTTTCTCATCATTTAAGCACCACTCATCAACTGTAGCGAGGGAAACAGAGACTAACATTTTATATAAGGGGCGCGAATCGCGGTGCGTCCCAGTGAGCGAAGCGAACAACTTGATGCAATTGTTAGGTGTTTTCATGCATTTCCATTATGTGTAATAGCTCACTTGATTTTACGATGGTAGCTGAGAAAATTCTTTCTAAACCTGGTTTCATTTTTGTTATCCGCTCGCCCGTTGTTACGAAATCACCACTCTATTTCGATGCCTTAAATACATGCTCTGTATCTTTTTTTATTCGTTGCTGTCCACTAGCGTGTTAAGTCTAAAGTAGAGTTTTTACAGACGGCCGGGATCTGAGTGGTGTTTAAAATACTTTTAAAGTGTATTCAAGCAATTTCTACTAAGTTTCTTCCTATTGCTGTTTAGTTTGGTGTTGGTGTAAGCCTAATTAATCCTTATCCCGTAATTATATCCTTTCCCGCAGGTTTATAATCATGGTGGGTATTTTAGATCTGAGCAAGGTAAACTAGTCGTTTTAAAGTAGTTATTAAGTAACTAAGCGTGTTTGGACGAAGTAATTTTTTTATCGGTTTTTGCTAGGATGAGAGGAAGAATGGCAGCAGACAATGCACCGACTCTTGAAGGTACTGCCTTCTCCGAGCTATTTCAGGTCGCTGGACTGGAAGTTCTGGATAAACAGTTTTTGAATTTATTAAAGCGTGAGGATTCTGAGCTTTATCAACACCTCGCCCGTTACCGTCAGGCTCCAGAGCCCTTGCCGCCAGTGGCGGAAAGTAAATTACTTTTGGCCTTGGCCCCTCATCTGGAAGATTTTTTAGCAAGTTTCTTTGGCATTGAAGAGCCATTAGCCGTTAGCCGCAGTGCCACCTTGAGCCATGATCCGGTGATGGCTTTTAAAAAGGAATGGGTGCTGCGCCGGGGGCGCCGCTACCGGAAACCTATCGAGCAGCCTTTCTCTGCCCTGGATCGATGGTTGAGCGGGCAGCTTCAGAAAGCTGGATTGGCGGAGTTTGATCGGGAAGGAGCGGTTGCCCAATGGGCTCAGCGTTTGTTGCAGGACCAGGAAAATAATGGGGAGGCTATCGAGGCTTTAACCCAATGGTGCGCTTTGGCGTTGACTGATCCGGAGGGACGGCAGGCGGTAGCCAGTTGGACCAGTTTTCATTTGCCGCGAAAAGTGGATCATGCCCGCCTCGTTCCTTTAGAGCACCGGGAAGAAGATTCGCTCCAGCGCCTCCAGGCCGATCCCGCTACCTTTCGACGCCGCGATGGATTTAAGCTCACCGATCCACGCATGCCGGCGCGGGCGGTGCAGGGAGAGGTTCACTATTGTATCTATTGCCATGAGCATGATGGTGATTTCTGCTCCAAGGGTTTTCCGGAAAAAAAGGATCAACCCGAATTGGGGTTTAAGACCGATCCGCTAGGCGTCATTCTGACCGGTTGCCCGGTTGAGGAAAAAATCTCTGAGATGCATGCTCTGAAGCGGGAGGGACGCACCATCGCTGCTTTGGCCGTTGCCATGGTGGACAACCCCATGGTGCCGGCCACGGGGCATCGGATTTGTAATGATTGTATGAAGTCCTGTATCTATCAGAAACAGGACCCTGTCGATATTCCCCAAATAGAAACCCGAGTGCTGACGGATGTTTTGGATTTACCCTGGGGGGTGGAGATCTATGATCTGCTCACCCGTTGGAATCCTTTGCGCCAGCGGCAGTTTCTCCCTCAACCTTACAACGGCCATAAGGTGTTGGTGGTGGGGATGGGGCCCGCGGGTTTCACCATGGTCCACCATTTGACCATGGAAGGATGCACCGTCGTGGGCATTGATGGGCTCAAGATGGAACCTTTGCCCGAATCCCTTGTGAAACAGCCTATTCGGGACTGGTCCACCCTTAGAGAGTCCTTGGATGAGCGTATTTTGCTAGGATTTGGCGGAGTTGCCGAGTATGGCATTACCGTGCGTTGGGATAAGAACTTTTTGAAACTCATCTATCTCAGTTTGCTTCGGCGCCCCTTGTTCCAGGCTTTCGGAGGGGTGCGCTTGGGGGGAACCCTGACCTTGGAGGATGCCTGGCAATTAGGATTTGATCATGCTTGCATCGCCACCGGCGCTGGCTTGCCACGGGTCATTCCCATGGGTAATAGTCTGGCCCGGGGGATGCGTCAGGCGAGCGATTTTCTGATGGCGCTGCAGCTCACCGGTGCTGGCAAAGAAAATAGCTTGGCCAATCTGCAAGTTCGGCTACCCGCCGTGGTCATTGGTGGTGGTTTGACGGCCATTGATACCGCCACGGAGGTGCAAGCCTATTATATTAAGCAAGTGGAGAAGATCCTCACGCGCTATGAGAAGTTGGCGGCAGCCCGGGGCGAGGAGCAGGTGCGGGCGGGTCTTGGTGAGGAAGATGAGGCAATTCTAGAAGAATTTTTAACCCATGGCCGTTTGGTCAGGGCTGAGCGGCAACGGGCTGCCCAGGCAGGAGAAGCGCCCGATTTTATCCCTCTTTTGCATGCCTGGGGCGGTGTTACTCTAGCTTACCGCAAGGGACTGAATGCCTCGCCTGCTTATCAGCGCAACCATGAGGAGGTGATTCAGGCCATGGAGGAAGGGTTGTATTATGCGGAGGGCCTGGAACCCTTACGGGCAGAGCTGGATAAGTATGACCATGTGGCGGCGCTGGTGTGCCGACGCATGAAACAGGAGGAGGGCCGCTGGCTGGGAACCCGGGAGGAAGTCACTTTGCCCGCCCGCGCCGTGTTCATTGCTGCGGGTACCAAGCCTAATACCATTTATGAGCATGAGCATTCCGGTAGTCTTGAATTAGAAGCCGATCATTTTCTGCCCCATGTGGAGCATGCTGAGGGTTTGCAGCCGGTGCAGGTGGCCGAGCACTGTAAATCAGAGGAATTTGGTCCCTTTACTTCTTACCAGCAGGACCATCGGATGGTCACTTTTGTCGGCGATACCCATCCGGTGTTTCAAGGCAGCGTGGTTAAGGCGATTGCCTCAAGCAAGCGTAGCTATCCTCAGGTAATGGCCGCCCTGGCACTGCGCCCGCCTGGAAATAAAGATGATTATAGTATCTTTCAGGCGCAGATAGCCGATTTACTCACGCCGCGAGTGAGTCAAGTTAACTGTAGTAATCCTGCGGTAGTGGAAGTTTGGGTGCGGGCGCCCCTTGCCGCCCGCAATTTTCGCCCTGGCCAATTCTTCCGCCTGCAAAGCTTTGAGTCCACTAGCCCCGAGATAGAAGGAACTCGTCTGCAAATACCCTTGCTGACTGTGAGCGGCACGGGGGTTAAGGACGATCAGATCCGGTTAATGGTGCTGCAATGGGGGGTTGGACCCCGCTTGGTGGGACGTTTGCAGCCAGGCGATCCCCTGGTGCTCATGGGGCCAACGGGCGCACCTACCGACATTCCCCAGGGAGAGACGGTGCTAGTGGTCGCGGGCCGCTGGGGAGCGGCAGTGATGTTGGATATTGGTCCCGCCTTGCGGGCGGCGGGCAACCGGGTCCTCTATGTGGCCGCTTTTGGTTCGGCCTCTGAGCTAGATCATCAGGATGAACTTGAAATGGCTGCTGATCAGATCATCTGGTGTACCGCACGGGAGCCTAAAATTACTCCCCGCCGGCCTCAGGATCTGAGCGTGGTGGAAACAGACATGGTGGCGTTGCTACAGCGTTACGGCGCTAGCGAGTTAGGAACTCATGACGGTGGCCGATATCTTTCCCTGGCGGCAGTGAATCGGTTTCTGGTGATGGGTTCCACCGGTCTATTGCGGGGCTTTCAAGGGGCTTTAAAAGAGCGCCTGAAAGAAGTTTTCCGTCCTGATCTCAAAGCCATTGGCATGGTGGGGAGTCCGATGCAGTGTATGCTAAAGGGCGTTTGCGCCCAGTGCTTGCAGTGGCAGATTGATCCAGAAACGGGAAAGCGTACCCGTGCGGTTTTTTCCTGTGCCGAGCAAGAGCAACCTTTATCGTGGATTGATATCGATAATCTGGTGGCTCGCCAGACTCAGAACCGTCTCCCGGATAGGCTGGCCGCCCAGTGGCTGGATTATATCCTTTCCCAAGAAAGCCCCAAGACAAGAAATAATTAGCGAATAAGGGGCGGTAAAAGGCCCTGGTTAAGGCAGCTTACCACCTTAACCAGGGCCTGTTTAGTTAGAAGGCCATTGTAACGATATGGCTTTTTTCCCCCAGTTTGAGCCCAAGGCGTAATGCTTTGGCGGAATGGGCTTCCTCCTTGCCGGGAAAGAAGAGATAGCCATAGGCAAGCTCGCCGGGGCGGATGCGCTCGTTGCGCAGGGACTCTCGAAGCAAGTCTTGACGAATCTGTTGATCGAGCTCGCCATGACGTTTGGTGCCGCCATAGAGCGCGCCGGCGGCGGCGCCCGCGGCTGCTCCCTTGGCGGTAATTTCACCGATATTTTGCCCGGTAACGATTCCAATCGCCATGCCGGCCAAGGCGCCTGCGGCGCCAAGAAGCGCGGCGGGCTTGCTGGCCCCTTTTGCCGTCTCTCCCAATTCCACATGACTGCGGACTCGTTGGTAGGCTTGCTCGGCTGTTAGTAAAGGCCAAGCCTGGCCTTGATCGTCAACGAGAAAAGTCTGATCCGCTCTTACCCTGGCTGCCAGCGGGCTTTGGTTGTCGATAACAAAACGGATGGGAAATAGCCCAGCACCGCGGATATCAAAGCCAAAGGCTTGATTGGCTTCCTTGTTGTTAGCGAAGGCCCGGGCAACCACTTTGGCGCCATCAACATCCACATGGTCGGATTGAGCTTCGGGAAAAGGGACGGGCGCTACCCGCTCCCCATAAGTAGCACAGGCAAGCAGGGTAAAGAGTAGCCCTAACAGGAGCGTTAGACGGCCTCCAACGGCCAAAATTTGGTCTGGAGTTCCTGTCTTTGCCATCGGGGAGTGGGATGTTTTCGGATTAGAGGATTGACAGCCATAAACATCATTGAACATAGTGCTTTCCTAACTAAATGATAGAGACATGATTAAAAGAAAGATTCACGAATTACCGTTTGGAGTGATTGATGAGTAGTTCCTTGAAAGAATACCTAAGAGAAATGATACATGGAATATACCCGCCTATTTTGCAAGGAAGTGAGGCTGCGCCATCGCCCCATTCAACGCAACCGTCCCGTGTTGGAGAAGGGGTGATTGATGAATCCACCTTCCAGGTGATAGAAGCGGATAGGCTTTTCGATGCGATAAATACCGCCCATACAGTGATAGGCCAGGCCGTGCTTTATCGCTCTTTGGCCCAGCCGTTAGCTGACATAAAAATCATCAAGGCCAAGCAAGAAGCATTACAGGAGCTGGCGTCGAACCCTAGCCTTCGGGAAAAAATAGAATCATTGACAAAAAAAGCTTCTAAACGGGAAAAGTCATTTTACCGTTTACTTTTTAGTAAATTTACCGGTTTTTTTGGCAGTTCGAGAGGGGATACTGAAATTGAGGGATATGGCTATGCTACTTATGAAAGGGGAACAACTTTTATGCTCGAACTGGTTAAGGATGCAAGGACTTTGCCTGCGCCAGAGAGTAATTATCTCAGAATTCTAATTGATGATCTCAAGGGGTTCGGCGCTACTAAAATTCATTCTTTGATGAAAGGACCCGTTTATTTAACAGAGAGTGGAATTAGGACGAGAGAAGAAAAAAAATGGTTTATTCCTGCTGTAAAATTCAGGCCAACTTTGTTTAAACCACTTTTTATACTGGCAGTATTGCTGGGAATTGTTGCGCTCTTTATGTATGGGCCTATGGTGCTGGGTATCTCTTTTTCTTCCTCGCCCATACTGATACTTTTTCTCCTGCCAGCCCTCATATTTTATATGCCTATGGTGGGTACATTTGACCGTGACAGTTGCATCTATCCTTTGCAGAAACGCTACCAAGAATCGGAAGACGTACATACTGCGCTGGAAGCTTTGGGAAAGTTGGATGAATTGCTTGCCTTTCATCATTATGGGAAATCGTTTGGTAGCCCTACAGTACTGCCACGAGTTATTGCGGCAAAAAATCATACCCTGATACTCAGGGAGGCGAAAAATCCTATCCTGGGTAAGGATAACCCTAATTATGTTCCCAATGATATTGACCTGGATGGCCAAAAGCTCACCTTTATTAGCGGTCCCAATAGCGGCGGCAAAACGGCCTTTTGCAAAACAATCGCTCAAATTCAATTGCTCTCCCAAGTAGGCTGTTATGTGCCCGCGGAAGATGCTGAAATTTCTGTTGCTGATCGTGTTTTTTACCAAGTCCCTGAAATTAGCTCCTTGGAAGATGTAGAAGGGCGGTTTGGAAAAGAACTTAAGAGAACCAAGGATATGTTTTTAATGACGAGCCCAGAGAGCTTGATAATTTTAGATGAATTATCGGAAGGGACGACTCACGCAGAAAAATTGGAGACCTCTTTCCATGTACTCAACGGGTTTTATCGAATAGGAAATAATACGCTTTTAGTGACCCATAACCATGAGCTGGCGGAACGATTTAAAGAAAATAAAATAGGTCAGTATTTTCAGGTTCAGTTTATAGGAGAAGGACCCACCTACAAAATTATTGAAGGGATATCAAAAGTAAGCCATGCGGATAGAGTCGCCAGAAAAATAGGATTTGGGAAGGAAGATATAGAAAGGTATTTAAAGGAAAAGGGGTTTGTTAGCGGGTAGATAGAAGAAGTAGGGCGCTAGTAATTCTTTAGCTACTAGCGCCATAACTTATTATGGGTCGCCTGGTATTTATTTTTCAAACACCAACGCATTAGGGTTAGCGCCAAGTTCAACCAAAGCATTATTGATATCTTTTGTAAACTGGGGCGGGCCGCACGTGTAAAACTGCTGATTAAAGTCAGCGATATTTTGTTGCAAAAATTCTCCGGTAATCAATTGATCGTCGTAGCCTGGAGCGCTGGTTTCGGTACAGGTCAAAATACATTTTTCATTAAAGTAATGACGGAATTCCTTTTCGCAAATAATATCTGCTGGCGTTTTGTTGGAAAAGATCAAGGTGTGATTGGCGAGTTTATCTTGGTGGGAGAGCTGGCGAATGATAGCCATAAAGGGAGTGATTCCGGCTCCGCCGGCGATAAAAACTCCCGTTCCCTGATAGGTAATGGTGCCGAAGGGATCTGACATGAGTAGTTCTTCGCCTGGCAGCAAAGTATGCAGTTTTTCGGTTACACCGTGGTGGTCGGAATATCTCTTGATAGTGAATTCCAGCACTTTATCTTCCCCGAGGGAGGTGGGGGTAAAGGGCCGCCCCTGGTCTTTCCACTCGGGTTGATTAATAGCCAACTCAACACCTTGGCCAGGTTGGTAGTCAAAGCCGGGTGGCCGGCTCACGATAAAGCGCTTGACATCATGCGTAACGAATTCCGCCATTAATAAAGTCACGGTATAAGTCATAGATAGTCCCCCCTGTTATATATCGACATAATTGTTGATCCCTATCAAATATAGGCCAAGAAGCCTCTCAGGTCCACGTTTATCAATCCCCGCCCAAGAGCCCTTCCTTCAGGGAGGGGATGTAGGGCGGTTCTGTTGCTCAATGTCGCGCTTAATTAAATCCTTGATGTACTCGGCAAGCGAAATGCCCTTCTTTTCAGCTTCTCGTTGCGCCGATTCTTTGAGCCATTTTGGGAGCACCATTTCATATCTAATTTGGTTTGCCATCATCGTGCGCTTGATTTACGTAAAATATTACGTAATATTAGCACCTATGAGCACGGTAGTCAAAACACTCAAAGTCCGCGTCAAAGACAATAAAGCCAACGCCTTAAACCGCATGGCTTTTGAGGTCAATCAGGTCTGGAATAACGCCAACGAAATAACGGCGGAGTACTCCAGTGTGCCTATGCCTGGGTTTGGCTATCTGCGTAGTAACTTCTCCGCCTACGATCTGCACCCCTTTCAGAAAAGATACCGAAAAGAGCGCGGACTTAATATTACGGCCCAAACGGTGCAGGAAGTGACTGAGGCCCACGCCAAAGCCCGTAGACAGTTCAAAAAAGATAAGCTGCGCTGGCGTGTTTCTGGTGGTCCGCGTCGTTCTCTAGGATGGGTGCCTTTCAAAAAGGGCGCGGCTAAATGGAAAAATGGCTGCCTTTATTTTGCTGGGCACTATTTTAAGGTCTGGGATAGCTACGGACTATCCAAGTACGAGTTCCGCTCCGGTTCTTTCTCTCAAGATGCTAGGGGACGCTGGTATTTCAATATTGCCGTTAGCGTCCCTGTGGAGAAAACGACGGCGACCAAAGCAGTAGGTATGGACCTGGGTTTAAAGGATACCGCCACTTGTAGTAACGGTTTCAAACTGGAAGCGCACCGTTTCTACCGGAATGGAGAAGCGCAACTTGGAAAAGCGCAACGCGCTAACAAGAAAAAACGGGTAAAGGCTATCCATGCCAAGATCAAAAATAGGCGTTTAGATTCTATTCATAAATTCACAACCCAAGTGGTTCGTGAAAACGCATTTATCGTTGTGGGTAATCTCAGCAGTTCCGGCCTTGCTAAAACCAAAATGGCCAAATCTGTTTTGGATGCAGGCTGGTTCATGCTGAAAACGATGATTGAGTACAAGTCCAAAAGGACGCAATCGGAGTTCATAGAAGTCAACGAAGCGTACACTACCCAAGCCTGTTCGTGCTGTGGTTGTATCAGCGGCAGCAGTCCGAGAGGTAGGGCGGGACTTGGAATAAGAGAATGGTCATGCTCTGAGTGTGGAGCGCATCACGATAGAGACGTGAATGCAGCCATGAACATTCTCGCGGCGGGGCATCGCCGTCTCGCAGGAGGAATCCCCGTCCTTTAGGGCGGGGAGGATGTCAAGAGAAATCTGCCACGTTGCAGGTGCTCTTTTCTGGTAAGTCTCGAATTTAAAGAGGATGCCCTGCTCCAGGGGACTATTAGGACCACTCGTCATTAATATCCAGTGGGAAATTGAAATCGCCCGCCAAGCCGCGCTCGGCGTGGTAGGAGAAGCGAGGCGATGCTCTAGGTTTTGAGTGGTTGGTGTTCGATGTTTTAACTATCTCGAAGTATCTCATTTTTCTGGTTGCGGCGATGCTGATTGCCCCTTTCGCTGGGCCTGCCATGAATGCAGCATTGGCCAGCGACTGGCCACTTCCATCTAATTCGGCGCAGCCTTGGCCGTTATATCCTCGGGCTGATAGTGACTGCCGGGGTCGCGGCGTTTCTCACTTGGATCTTCCGGTTGAGCGCAGCAACAAGTTTGATGGTGGAGGCGAATGCTCGTTTTACCCGGACTAATATTCCTGGGCAAAACTCACTCCTTGCCCTTGTCTATGTCCAACCCATCAAAACAATTATCCTTTCGGACGCTAATGAAGCCAAACTTAAACGGTACCTTGCCCATCAGATACAGCAACACCTTCTGAAGGCCGGTTTCAATGTCACGCCTCTCGTTTCGGTGACAGTCCTTAAGCCACCCGAGGGAAACTAATTCATCGTAAGTATTAGCTGTCGCTTGGCGAGTCAAAGTGAAAAAATGGGTATTAATTTAAAAGGCAGGTGCTATAGTTAACTCTATACAATGCCTTCATAAAATATGCTACTGCTATTACCAGCAATGGATATTGGTGTTTGTTAATGAGGATGATTTATAAAACTTACTAAGTTGTAAAATTTACTCAAATTGAGGCGGGAGAATTTATTATGTTTTTTGATGACTGGTCTGGAATAGGGCGGGTTTTAATGGCCACGTTGGTTGCCTATGGGGCTTTGATTTTTTTGCTTCGCCTTTCTGGTAAAAGAACGCTTGCTAAAATGACCGCCTTTGATTTTGTGGTTACCATTGCCATTGGCTCTGTGCTAGCTAATATTGCTTTATCAAAAAGCACCCCTTTCATGGAAGGAATGACAGCCTTGGTGGTGCTGATAGGCGCGCAATATCTAATTTCATCCATGTGTATCAAATCCAAAAAAATAGAACATTTAGTTAAGCCGCAACCGGCTTTGTTGTTGTATCAAGGACAGTTTCTGCAGGAGACGATGCGCAGTGAACGGGTAACGGAAGCGGATATACTGCTAGCCCTTCGTCAGCGGGGGCATTCCTCAGTTAAGGATGTGGAAGCGGTGATCCTAGAACCTGATGGAAGCTTCAATGCCGTAATAAATGAAACGCTTCCAGCTTCTGAATCGGCGCTTAGAAATGTGCATAATTATCGTCCTCAAGATCATGAAGTGACCTCTGAATCTTTCTCACAATATTAGCGGGTAGAATTTATATAATTATTTCAGCAATTAAATATCCTCATGATTTATGAAAAACAGGATATAGAAATTATACTTTAAATTAATATCTAATGATGTTTGATGGGCAGCGTTGCAGCCCAACTCTGCGTAATTGTAAAAATTACAAAATTTCCCCTCTTTTTGCATCCCCTTCTTTTTTCGTTTTGTAAATATAAATGAGTTGAGTTTTAAGTATTTCTGCGAAATAAATATTTCGGTATGAGTAGTGCTAGATTTTTAAAATATCTTAACTATATTTAATTCTAAATAACGAACAAATTAGGATTGATGGCTTTGTTCTATATTTCAAATTTTAAGAAGTAATGAAGGAGATCCACGATGGATAAAACTTACTCAAACTCAAGCGGCCATTCCCCCGAGACGGGGATTAAGGACCAAGCACGGCAAGAAGCACACCGTCTTGCAGATAAAGCCAAGGAGCAGGGCCGGGATCTATTGGCTGATCGTAAAAGGGCCACAGCGGATGAAATCGGAAGCGTAGCGGAAGCTCTGAGTAAAACGGCCCAAGAAATGTATCAGCAAGAGCACCCCCCCCTGATCACGCCCTATGCTGAGCAGGCAGCTAATAGTCTTAAGAGATTCTCTAATACACTGCGGGAGCGTGATCTTAGCGTTTTGGCTAGGCAAACGGAAAATTTTGCTCGCCGCCAGCCGGGAGTCTTCCTAGGGGGTGCAGTGGTAGCCGGTTTCCTGTTAGCCCGCTTTTTTAAAAGCTCGGAGCTTCATAGCGAGTATGATTACGCTCAGCCTTCTAGCGGTGGCCTATCTACAAGCAATTCGGGGGCCACGGAGAGCTCTTTTGCTTCATCCAGTACTGGCTCCACCACAGTTCCCCCGGCAACACCACCACCTTACAGCACCGCTATGCCTGCATCTTCTGCTGGTGCTAGACCTATGGGCGGTGCGTCCACGTCCACTACAGAAACCACTCCCGCCAACACTCAACCTAAAGGAGAGCTCTGATGTCAGCCTATGATCCCCATACCCCGCCGGAAAACCGCTCTATTATCTCGCTTCTCTCAGAGTTAACTCAGGAAGTGACCACGTTAGTTCGGCAAGAGCTGGAGCTCGCCAAGGCCGAGGCATCTGAAAAGGTATCCCAGGTCGGTTCAGGGATAGGCGCTGTGGTGGCGGGTGGCGCGGTTGCGTTTGGCGGCTTTCTGGTGCTTCTGCAAGCCCTGGTTTACGGCCTTGCCGATATTCTAGGTGAAGGCAACATCTCTCCGCTGTGGATAGCTTCCCTGATTGTGGGGGTAGTAGTCCTGCTTATTGGCTATGGTTTACTTAAAAAGGGGCAAAGCGATCTTAAGGCTAAACATTTAGTGCCTCGTCGGACGACCCGATCCCTGCGGAAGGATAAAAATATGGTGAAAGAAGAAGTTCGTGGAAACAGGAGCAGATACGATGAAACATACTGAGTATCCCTATCAGGAAAAATCTTATGAAGATAAATCTCCCGCTGAAATTGAGGCGGAGATAGAGCAAACGCGCGCTGACATGAATAACACGTTGCATGCGCTTGAGCGGAGATTTTCTCCTGGCCAGTTAATGGATCAAACCCTAAGTTATTTTCGTGGGGCGGGGGAGGAAACCAATGAGTTTGCCACTAACCTAGGCCGGAATATTAAGGACAACCCTATACCTGTGGCTTTGCTGGGTATTGGTCTGGGATGGCTAATGATGGGCGGTTCCGAGAGATCGGACCATCGCTACAGTCGAATCTACCGCCATTCCACTGATAGGCCGGCGAGAAGACCCATTGTAACCCCTTCCGGGGAGCCGGCAACGGCTACCGCTACCTCGCAATCGGCCGGTAGTTATAGGGATCAGGCACGCCAAACCGCCCATGAGGCGCGAGAGCGGGCTGGAGGTATGGCCCACGCGGCGAAAGAGAAAATTTCAGAGACCGCTCAGCGGACTCGGGAGCAAACAAAGCATGCTGCCGATGAGGCTAGGGAAAAAATGGGAGACGTTACCGAGGCAGCCCGTTACCAAGCTCAACGGGCCAAGCGCGGGTTTACCTACCTGCTCCAGGAGCATCCATTGGTGTTGGGTAGTATCGGGATTGCCCTAGGAGCGGCCTTAGGCGCTGGTTTGCCCCCGACTCGGAAAGAAGATGAGTGGATGGGCCGAGAACGGGATGAACTGCTGGCACGTGCTGAAGCTACAGGTAGGGAGCAGCTTCATAAAGTCGAACAGGTGGCTGAAACAGCCCAGGCGGCGGCCCGGGAAGAGGCTAAGCGGCAAAATCTGACCCCCGAAGCAGGTAAGGAGGAGTTGGAGAAAGTAAAGCACAAAGCGGAGCGGGTAGCTGAAGCAGCTCGGGGCGCTGCTAAAAAGGAGGTTAAACGGCAGGATCTGGGTTCCTCGCCGCATTCTCAGTCTTAACAGTCTGTTTCAATAAGGTCCGCCGCTCTTAAAATTTACAGATGGGCGGCGGATCGATTTTTATTCCGCAATGTTTTAATAGGACATTTTCATCTTAGCCTCTCAGGAGAAAGTAGGGTGGTTGGAGCGAGCACCGCATATGCTGAGCAACATGCCCACCGGGGCGGTTCAGCCACGCGCCCCCGGGAAATCCCCTGTGATTGATCGTGGGGAACTATAGTCATTTGAATTAAGAATCGATCATGTTATAGTTTTGGGATGACTTATTCCTTAGACCTTCGTCATCGTGTTGTGTCCTTCATCGAAGAAGGCGGAAGCCAGAGAGAGGCGCAACGCTTGTTTAAAATATCCCGCAATACGATTTACCGCTGGCGCACGAGCGAAGACCTTCGCCCGAAAGTTCATGGTTCGCGTCAACGCAAGCTGGACAAGTCTGCATTGAAACGCCACGTGCAAGATCACCCTGATGCAAAGCTTTGTGAACGAGCCGTTCATTTTGGAGTCCACACAAGCGCCATTTGGTACGCACTTCGTTCCATGAACATCGTAAAAAAAAGCGCGTAGATATTCCCAGAGATGTAATAGGCAAAGGGCTGCGTATCTTGCCCGCTTGCGCGGCTTCTTTAAAAGCCACGGCAAAGAAAACATCGTTTACTTTGATGAGAGCGGGTTTGAGAAATACGCCTATTGTCCGCATGGCTGGGCGCCGCGCGGGCAAAAAGTATAGGGCGATGTATCGGGCAATAACCGAAAAGATGTTAATCTGATTATGGCGCAGCGCCGGGATGAATGGCTCGCGCCTGTTGTTTTTAACGGCTCGTGCAACACGGCTTTGGTCAATACATGGATTAAGGATTTTTTGCTTAAAGAGCTGAAAAATCCCAGTGTGATCGTGATGGATAATGCGCGGTTCCACAAAAAATCAGACATACGGAATATCCTTGAGAAAGCAGGCCACCTCTTGCTTCCGCTACCCAAATACTCCCCTGATTTTAATCCCATTGAGCACTCCTTTGCCCTTCTCAAAAAACGAAGGCAATTCTCCGGTAAAAATATCGAAAAACTTCTAATGTCACAAAATTATTTAGAATGACTATAGATGTAGCCGATTCAGCCACGCGCCCCCGGGAAATCCCCGCCAAGGGATGGGGCGATGTGCTGCTTCGCGTTGAAGGAATACAGGGATGTATGACGACCCCCTAGCCGAATTGCGAAGCGCAGCGGCGCATCGAGCGCGAGGGCTAAGTGGCTTTGCGTTTCGCCATGAATTCGCGTTTCACGGCTTCCAAAAGCAACGTTTCTACTAAATTCGATAGCGGTCTGTTTTGCTTTTTCGCTAGCTCCACAAGGGTTGCTCGAAGCTCGGCGTTGATTCGTAAACTGAGTACTTGCTTGCGCATTGCTGTCATGTATACCTCGTTGTATCATGTATACATGATAACGCAACGCGCTTACAAATTCAGGTTCTACCCAACACCTACGCAGAAGCGGCAATTGGCCCTTGAGTTTGGCCATGCCCGCTTTGTGTGGAATTGGGCCTTGGAAACCCGAACGAAGGCGTATCAAGAGCGCGGCGAGCGGCTGAATAATATCGGGCTTAGCCGCCAACTGACGGCGCTGAAAAAGGCCGAGTATCCCTGGCTGAGCGAAGCGACCGCCGGTTGCCATACCCAAAAGCTGCGGGACCAGGACACGGCCTTTAAAAACTTCTTTGCGGGCCGGGCGAAATATCCCCGCTTTAAGCGCCGCCACCACACCCAATCGGTACGCTATCAACTCGATCAACGCCATGTGGCCAGGAATTTCAACGCCGAAAGCCAACGGCTGAGACTGCCTAAGCTCGAAGCGTTGAAACTCAAGTGGTCCCGTGATATCGAGGGTATTCCCAAAATGGTGACGGTGAGTAAAGACCCCGCTGGGCACTATTTTGTCAGCATGGCCTGTGAGGTGACTATCGTTCCCTTGCCTGCCAGAAGGAATGCCCTTGGCGTGGATGTGGGCGTGAAGGATATCGCCATCACCTCCGAGGGTTGGAAGTCCGGCGCGCCTAAATACACTGACCGCTATGCTCGGCAATTGAAAAGGGCGCAGCGCCGTCTGAGCAAGCGGCAAAAGGGATCGGGCAGGCGCTATCAACAACGCCAGCGCGTGGCCCGTATACATGCTCGGATCAAGGATAGCCGCCGGGATTTTCTGCACCAAATCTCCTCCAAGCTCATCAACGAGAACCAAGTGATTTGCCTGGAGGATTTGCATATCAAAGGAATGTTGAGAAATCGCCGCTTGAGCAAAGCCATCGCCGATTGCGGCCTGTATGAACTGCGGCGGCAAATTGAATATAAAGCGGCGTGGACTGGCCGTGATGTGTTGATCGTGGATAGATGGGCGCCGACGAGTAAAACCTGCTCGGCCTGTGGCACGGTGCAAGAGTCCATGGCGCTGAAAGTGCGCGCATGGACTTGTGGCTGTGGCGCTAGCCACGATAGGGACATCAACGCGGCCAAAAATGTGTTGTTTTTCGGTACGGCGGGGAGCGCCGGAACCTCGAAAGCGCGTGGAGCGGTAAAACCCCCAAGGGCCGTGGCCTAGCCACCGTCCGAGGACCGCGAGGAAACGCGAATTAGTCAGGCTAGCCAGGTGAGGATGGACCGAACCGCAGCTAGTCATGGCGAAACTCCAATACCGATGAAAAGTGACTTAAGATTAGCAGATCCTAATTTAAAAAAGATGATTAAAGCAGGGTGTATCCATAAACTCATTCACGGGAAGAGGACTGCCGACTTTAGACGGCAGGGGAATTCGCCTCCTCCCGTAAGTTGCGTTAGAATGATGAGTGTTTCCGGAAGAAGACACCCCGCCGCACTAGAAGACGGGCAAGCCGTCCATTTAAGCTGACGGTTTATGACAGATATGATTCTCCCCGGCAGAAAATGGACGAGGGTTTTTCTTTTCTCAAGCATGTGAGGAGAAGGGAGATCGTTTTGCTAATTGAGAGCCAAGAATTATTCAATAGCGGCGTGTTCTGGTAGTATATTACCCTATAAAAATATCAGAGCAGCTCCCTCACTCATTTAAAGGCAGAGTGGCTCGGATTATGGTCCCCCCTTTCGGATCGATCCCCGTAATTATCCCTTCCCTGATTTTAATTTTATTCCCTATGTTTTTTAAGCCTTTCAGAATTATTTTTTTTGCCACGGGTATTATTTTATGCTTTTACCCGGTAATTGCAGGATCGGGCGAAGGAAATACGATTGTGATAAAAGTTACGGGAATTGAACCAGTGGAAGGACAGGTGCAAATAGCCCTCTATAATGCTCCAGAGCGATGGCTAGAGGAATCCTTTGCCCATGCCACCATAGAAGTGAAAGGCCGGGAAGCCGAGTGGAGAGTAGAGGGCATTCCTGATGGAGCGTATGCAGTTGCGACTTTTCATGATCGCAATGGAAATGGCAAAGCGGATCGTAATTGGCTCGGCATACCTAAAGAAGCCTATGGCTTTTCAAATAATGTGAAGGCGGTTTTTAAGCCGCCTCAATGGAATAGGGTTAAATTTATCGTGGCGCGCCCGGTTACAGCAATTAGCATTGAGCTCGGTTACTGGAATTAAGAAATAGGAGCAGGGGATAATTTCTTTAGAAGGATAGCCAGGCCCTACTTAAATTGCAGTACCCGTATTTTGCTTCCATGGAACGGCGGAGATTTCTCTTGGGATTCCAAAAAAACTTCCTCATCAAAAGCTTTATCGCCCTCTGGAAAAGGTGACTCCTGCTTTTGCAGCCCTTGGAAATTATAGAGGGTAGAGTCGGCCAGATGGGAAGGTTTGACATTTTGTAAAGCCCGGAACATCGTCTCCAAGCGACCAGGAAATTGTTTGTCCCAGGCTTTCATCATTGCTTTGATGGCTTGGCGTTGGAGGTTGGCTTGGGAGCCGCAGAGATTGCAAGGGATAATAGGAAAAGCTTTCAGGTGAGCGTAGGTTTCCAGATCTTTTTCCCGGCAATAGGCCAGAGGGCGGATCACGATATGTCTGCCATTATCGCTAAGCAATTTTGGTGGCATCCCCTTAAGGGTTCCCCCATGGAACATATTCAGAAAAAAAGTTTCGAGGATATCATCCCGGTGATGGCCCAAGGCAATTTTAGTGGCCCCCAACTCCTCGGCCGTTCCATATAAGATACCCCGCCGCAGGCGGGAGCAGAGAGAACAGGTTGTTTTACCCTCTGGAATGACCCGCTTAACGACGCTATAGGTATCCTGCTCTACAATCCGGTAAGACACTCCTAGCGATTCCAGGTAGTGGGGAAGCACATGCTCGGGAAATCCCGGTTGTTTTTGGTCAAGATTAACGGCTATCAGATCAAACTTGACGGGGGCATGTTTTTGCAGGCTGAGTAGTATATCTAGCAGAGCATAGCTATCCTTTCCCCCGGATAGGCAGACCATGAGCCGATCTCCATCTTCGATCATATTGAAAGTCTCAATGGCCTGGCCCACCAGACGGCGCAGTCTTTTCTGGAGTTTGTTAGCGTTATATTGCGCTTTGCGGGACTGTTTGTTCACCAGCATCACCTTATTTTATTTCGAGGATGAGAGATTGTGTGCAAATTGGGGCAGGCATTTTATCTTGCTACTATGGAGAGAGTCACCAACTAAAGCTAAAACAGCTAGCTTAAACGTAGATAACCGGTGACTTCCTCCCGATCATGGTAGAGCTGCTTGAAGGTAAGCTCACAGGAAATTCCCGCCGTCTCTAGTTTCTCGGTTATCAAAAGCGCACATTGCTGCACTTCTTGATAACGCTTTTTCATAGGTATAGCTAAATCTATAATTACTGATACGCTGCAACGATATTCTCAAGGGTTTCATGTTCGTTGTATTCTCTGATTTTTTTGATATTTCCGAAGTCTTTTTCTATGGGGTTAAAGTCAGGGGAATAAGGGGGGAGGAATAAAATTCCCGCCCCTGTTTTTTTGATGATTTCACGTGAAGAAACGGCTTTGTGGAACGGAGCATTATCCATGATGACAATGTGGTTGCTGTTGAGCAAGGGGCAAAGCTCTTTTTCCAGCCATGCATTGAACACAGCCGTGTTACAGGTTCCCTCAAATAGAAACGGCGCTTCAAAGCCTTCATCCATACGGGCGGCCAATAAAGAGGTTCGCGGTCTGCGATGACCGGAGATCAGACCATAAACACGCCGCCCCTTTGGAGCGTAAGCGTAACGACGGGAAACCTCCGGCTCAAAACCGCTTTCATCAAGATAGACAAATCTTTTGCCGCGGCGGCGATAGCGTTCACGAAGGCGAAGAAAGCTCTTTCTTTTCATATTACAGCGCTGCGTGTACCCCGTCATTTTTTTTACGGGTTAACCCCATTTTGTGCATCGCATGCCAAATACAGTAATACGAAACGCCAAAATGCCGGGCGCGTTCTTTATAGGTGAGAGCAGCCTTGTCTTCCACATGGACCCGTAAAGCCTCCCAGTCCAGCTTGTGTGAACGGCGAGGGCCGGGACGCTCGTAACACAGCGCATCATCCTGCGACAACCAGCGATAAATGCTCGCGCGGCCTACCTGAAATCTCCGGGCCGCTTCCGCCTTGCTTCCACCGCCCCTTACAAAATCGATTACTCGTTTGCGCAAATCAATTGAACATCTCATCACAACAGTATGAATGAATATAACACAAATGTCTCAATATTTATAAATTTAGATATAGTTTCAGGTTAAAGATACATTGCCGGCACCACTTGTTAGCAAGCCATTTAGCCGCAAGTTGGGCTACCCGGCGCGGTTTTTCTACTATATCGCAGACCATCCAGTCTGCAAAATGTCGGGGTGTGTAATGGAACGCATCCGTTTGCCGGTGGTCCACGAGGCCGGATTCCAATAATGAAGGCGCGATTGCTCCATTGTCCACTGCCGTGACGCGGATTCCCCGGCGCACCATCTGCCAGGTCCAGCCTCCTGGGGCCGCTCCCAAGTCCACCGCCTTCATGCCGGGCTGGAGCCATTTTCGCCGCTGGTCCGGTGTTAAAAAGACCTGCCAGGCTTCCTCTAATTTCAGGGTGGCGCGGCTTGGGGCGTTGGCTGGATGCTTCAAGCGGGGAATGCCCATGAACCAAGGCGATGAATGGTGAGGGAAGGAAATGCCAGGATAGGCGGCAACCGAGCTTAGGAAAAAAATATGTGCCCGGGGGGCGGACAGATTTTTGCCATTCAATTTTCCCCGTTGCTCCAGGGTTTTGCGCAAAGGCTTGGAAAATTTGCGGCAAAAAGTTAATAATGCTTTGGCTTCATTGGTATCGGCGGTTTCTACCCAGAGTTCGGAGAACCGGTTAGCCTGGCTTTCCAGGGCAGCCATAAGGGGGGTGATCCGATCGGTCACGGGTAAATCCTTCAACAGGCCAGGGGAAATGAAAAGCTGGCGAGGGAAAATCAAATCAAGGGATCCTATCTGTTGGGCGAATCGCTCCGCTATATCCGCTTCATAGAGGGTAAATGCAATATAGCCGCTGCCGGGTTTAGCTCGGGCATGGCCCGCTAAGCCCTGTTGAATCACCCGCTCCTGCAGTTCAGCCGCGCATTCCCCTTCAAAACCAGCCCGGCAATAGGCGATCAGGCACTCTTCCATTTTCCTACATAAATAGTTGCTTTCAGTCTCTATGATCTTACCAAGCTTCTAGCGACTTTTCCGAACAGTCGCAGCATGCCAAAAGCCAGTAGGCCCGCCAGAATGCCGGGCATCCCTTCGTAGAGGGCGTGATGGAAGCCCAGCCAGCGCCAGACTATGGCCACGCCGAGGCCCGCTCCTAAAATGATTAAGGCCTGCCGGTCCGTGGGCTGGCCGCCGAGAGTGTAAATCAATAATAAAGGCACAAAAGCTGATGCCAGGAAGGAGAGAGACAAAATCACCAACGTAAACACGCTTTCGTTGCTGCTCAAAGCAATGGCTAAGGCTAGGGCCGTTACCACGACCGTGGCCAGCTTTATCTTGCCCATATTCTCAAATTGGTGGGGCAGTAAATCATGGGTAAGGGCCGCTGAACAAGATAATATCAAGGAATCCGCCGTGGACATGGTGGCTGCAAAAATACCGGCCAGGATCAATCCTACCAGCATATCAGGTAATAGTTGCAGGGCCATGGTGGGCAGGGCCAGTTCCGGGTCAAAGTTCTGTGCTTCTGGTAAATACACCCGGGAGAGCATGCCCACGCCTGTGGCCAACAGGTAGAATAGGGTATACCAGAGATAATAATAGAGCCGCGCCCGGGCCATATGGCTAGGATTATCCAGGGCCATAAAACGGATCATGATGTGGGGCTGGCCCACCACGGAAAAACCACCAAAAAACCAGCCCAGAGCAAAAAAGGCAAGCCCCGCCATCCCTGGAATCAGCGTATCTGCGGGGGACCAGTCCAGAAAGCCTTTGATTTTACCCATTTCTCCCCAGGCGCCTTGCGGGCCCCCCAAAGCCATGACGGCCGCGTAAAGCAAGGTCAGCATGGCGCCGAACATGACAAAGGATTGGGCGGCATCCGTCCAGATGGAAGCACGGATGCCGCCGGCAAAGCAATAACCCACTACTAGCACCGCGCCGATCACTGCGCCCGCGTAGAAAGGCCAGTCGAATAATACATGCAGGGCCTTACTGCCAGCATTTAGCTGAGCTGCCGCGTAGATACCCAGAAAAATGACCGTGAGAAGGCCTGCTATTCGCCGCAGTCCCGCCAATTCGGCGCCATACCACTGACTCAGCACGCCCCCATAGGTGACCTCGCCGGTGCGAACCGTGGCTTCCCGCAGATGCCGATGCACCAATTGGGAGGCGATAAAGTCCCCCAGAATCCAGCCGATCACCAGCCATAGCGACGCCAAACCGGTCAGATAGGTGTAACCGATAACCCCGATAAACATGTAGCCGCTGTTGTTAGTGGCGACCGCCGATAAACCCACTAGCCAAGGTTTTACCGAATTGTTGGCCATATAGTAATCATGGCGGGTGCCTTGGGACTTGCGTGCCGACAACAAACCAACTCCCGCAAAAATCGCTAAAAAGAATAAAAAATTGAGGACGATGATCATGGGGCTATTCCTAAAATTAAAATAATTAACCTTGAAGGAGTACAGGGATATACGAGGAGCCCCTAGCGAGAATGCGAAATGAAGTGGTGCATCGAGCGCGAGGGCCAAGTGTCATGCCTTCGTCGAGGATCGCTGAGAACTGCGAATTCTCCAGGCGGATGAAGTTTTGTAGGAATAACATTGAAATCAGTCATGGCGAAATCCATCTTCCTTCATGGCGGGATGCGCTTCTCTTTCCCGCCCTACGGATCAAAGTTCCCGCAAGACTTCTTGTAAGGTTTCTATGGTGACTGGTTTGAGGAGATGACGATTAAAGCCGGCCGCCTTGGCCCGTTGCACGTCATTATCCTGGCCGTAGCCGGTCAGGGCCACCAGAGGAAGAGTTTCCAGGCCCGGTTCCTGGCGCAGCCGCTGGGCGACCTGATAGCCATCCATATCTGGTAGACCAATATCCAGAAGCACCACCTCCGGGTAGAACTTGAGCACCGCGTTAAAGGTCTGGTTGCCCCGGCAGATAGTCTGCACCTCATGGCCTTGGAGCCGCAGCAACATCGCCAGGGAATCGGCCACCGCTTCGTCGTCCTCAACCAGCAGGATGCGGCGGGGCGGGGTTGTGGTTTCAGCCTCCGGGAGGACCTCCTGTGGGGTCGGCGGGCCGGTTTGTTCCCCCGGCAGGGCCGGTAAACGCAACGTGAATTCACTGCCCTGACCAGGGCCGGCACTGAATCCCTCCAAGCTGCCCTGGTGGAGTTCCGCCAGCCTGCGGGCCAGGTTCAGGCCCAGGCCCAGGCCCGAGCGGTGATGAGCGACAGCGGATGGCAAGCGGTCGAAGGGTTGGAACAGTTGCGGCAACTGCTCTGGGGCGAATCCGATCCCGGTATCCCGCACCTGGATAAGGATTTGTTCCTCCACCTGGCGCGCCGTGACCGTAATGTTGCCTTCTGGCTTGGTGTAGTGGGCCGCGTTGCTCAATAAATTGGCTATGATTTGGGTCAGTCGCTCCGAGTCCGCCTCTAGGTAGAGGGGGGAGGCGGGCAAATCCACTGCCAGTTGATGGCGGCCCCACTCGATCTGCGGGCGCGTCTGGTCAATGGCGTCCGTGATGCTGTCCCGCAATTCCAGGGTCGTTTTATTTAGTTTAATTTGGCCGCTATTGACGCGGGTCAGATTTAACAGATCATCCACCAAGCGCCCCAGGTGTTTTGCCTGACGGCCGATAAGGGCGATCCCATGCTGGGCATCGCGGGTTGCCCCGCTCTCCCGGATGAGTAGTTCGGTTGTATTGAAAATGACTGCTAAGGGATTGCGCAGTTCGTGCCCTAATAGGGCGAGAAACTCGTCTTTTTGTCGGTCTTGTGCTTGCAACCGCTTGGTTTGTTGGCTCAATTTCTGGGTGAGGTGCTGTTGCCTCTCCTCGTTTTCCTTGCGGTGGGAAATATCCACGAAGGTGACGATCAGGCCAATAACATCCTCCTCCGGGTTTCGATAGGGATGGATGCGTACCAGGTACCAGGGTCCTTGCTGGTGTCTGAGTTCCCGCTCGATGGGCATAAGAGTATGCAGCACGCGGCGAGTGTCCGCTTCGAACTGGTTGTAGGTAAGGCGATCAGTGAAATCGGTAATGGGCCGGCCGTAATCGTGGGTAGTGATGGGGAACAGCTTGGTGACCGGCGGCGTGAAGCGGTGGATATTCAATTGGCGGTCGAGAAACAGGGTGCCGATTCCCGTGGAGGCCAGGAGGTTTTCCATATCACTGCGGGCCCGGGAGGTTTCCTCAAGTTTGGTCTTGAGCTCGTTATTGACCGTATGGAGCTCCTCATTGATACTTTGAAGTTCCTCTTTACTGGTTTCTAGCTCCTCGGCGGTGGAGCGGTATTCCTCGTTGAGGCTTTGGAGTTCTTCGTTGGCCGCCCGGAGATTTTCGCTGTCCGTTTCGGCCTGCTTCTGTCTCGCGTGGAGTTGCATGCGTGCTTGCTGCAACTCCTCCTGGAGATGGTGCGCCAGGGGGAACGATGCGGTCTCCTCGGATAGGGCTTGTTCCACGGAAGACGACTCCTCATCCCCCTCCAGGAATATCACCAGGGCGATTTTTTCCTGGTCCGCCGCCGCCCGTCGGGGCTGCGCTAGGACCGCCACCTGCCGGGGTGTTCCGTTGAAGGGGATGGGCGTGAAGGGGGAGAGGCTGGGCTTGTTCTTTTCGAAGGCATGGTAGAGGGCCATGCTTAGGGCGGCTTGCAGGGCCGGGCGCACCAGCGTCATGATCTCCTGGCTAGGAGATCCGCCAGCGGGCTGGAGGAAACGCCCCACGTTATTCGAGAGATGGAGCACCTGGTGGCGCTCGTTCACCAGGAGACTGGGGGGGGCGAATTCTTCCAGGAGTTGGCGGTGGACATGGGCGGAGGTAGGGACCGGAGACTCGGACAATGGAATAAGTGTCCGAGTCCGGTCAGGCACGGCAAATAGAGAGGGGATCGGCGGCCTTTGGCCCAGAGTTTGCTGCGCTTGGAAGAGATAATGGGATGGCTCGATGGTCCGAAAGTTTTCCCCCTCGGCGCTCTCGGCGTTGCCGAGAAAGAGGTAGCCCCCTCGGCGCAGCCCGTAGTGCATGATATCAAAGGCCTGGTCCTGCAAGTCCTGGTCGAGATAGATCAGCAGATTACGGCAAGAGATGAGGTCGAGACGGGAGAAGGGGGGGGCCTGCAACAGGCTGTGGACGGCAAAGAGAACACAGTCACGGACTTCCCCTATGAGGCGGTAGTGGTTGCCTTCCGCCCGGAAGTACCGGCGCAGGCGTGCATCGGTGAGATCGGCCTTGATGGCGGAGGGGTAGTAACCTGCTCGAGCTGTGGCCAGGGCCCCTTTGTCCAAGTCGGTGGCAAAGATTTGGATATCGGTGGGCGGCACCCCCCGCCGCCCGGCTTCTTCCAGCAGCAGAATCGCCAGGGTGTAGGCTTCCTCGCCTGTGGCGCAACCGGGCACCCAGGCCCGCAGCGGGGTGTCCGCCGCTTTTTCCTCGAATAGCCGGGGGATGATCTGCTTGCTGAGCGTTTCCCACGCTTCCGGGTCCCGGAAGAAGGCGGTGACCGAGACTAGGAATTCTTCAAAGAGGGCCTGGGACTCTTCCGGAGTTTGGCGGAGAAAATTAAGGTAGTCGTTCAGGGTCCGCTGGTGCTGGATTTGCATCCGGCGGGCCAAGCGGCGCAGTATGGTGGGGCGTTTATACTTAGAAAAATCATAGCCTTGCTTCCTTTGCAGATGGGCAAAGATGCTCTTGAGTAGAGAATCCTTGTTCTGAATCTGCGTCTCGTCCGCGAGTTTTTCGTAAATATGGCGCTTACCTTCAATCAGCTCGGGCAGACGCTGGGCCAATTGCCGCGTGGGAAGCACGAAGTCGACTATCCCGGTGGCCATGGCGGCCCGGGGCATGCCGTCGAAGCGGGCCTCGGTGGGGAGTTGCACCAGGATAAGGCCCCCTTGCTCCTTGATGGCCTTGACGCCGACAGCGCCGTCCGAGCCGCTGCCGGAGAGAATAATAGCGAAGCCGTCGCCGTATTGCTTGGCCAGTGAACGGAAGAACGTATCAATAGGCGCTCGTTGTCCCTGCGGTTGCTCGAAGGGGAAGGCGCCTATATGGCTGTCCGTAAGCTCGAGTTGTTGGTTGGGAGAAATGACATAGACATGGTTCGGCTCAAGCGCGCAGTTGCCCTGCACTTCCTCCACCGGCATGGGGGTCTTCCGGGCGAGGATGGACGCTAGCTCGCTGCGGTACTCCGGGTCAAGGTGAATAATGACTACAAAGGCGACTCCCATCTTCTCGGGCAGGGCTTCAAAGAATGTCTCTAAGGCTTCGATGCCGCCGGCGGAGGCGCCGATGCCCACAATGGAGAATGGTGGAGAATCCGGCTTTTTAAGCCTCATAGATAAAATTCCTTGCCTTACTTCTGGATGGGCCCATTAAAGTAAAGGACTGAGCGTTTAAAATTCTGCTCTGTGACGCAAAAAAGCGCAGGTCCCGCGTTGAAAACAGTATAGTCGGCTCTTGGGGGACATGCCGGAGAGCCAGAAGAGCCATTCTTTTGCCTTGCATTATTGCGCCCAGAAATCGGCTTATAGGCGGGTCATTAAGGAAGGCGCTGCTTAGCGCGTAGGTAGTAGGCGGGAAAGCGAGAGCGCATCTCGCCTTCAGGGGCGAGCAGGGGCCTATTCCATAGGCCCCTAGCAAACCCTCAGTACAGCTGGCGAGGGCCCTGCTTCCTTGAGTTACAAGAGGGTGAAATAGGATTCAAACCCCCGTGAGCGTAATGCTTTTTTCAAATGGGATGGGCAATGGAGAAGCAAAAGCTCCGCCCGCCCCTTGGCAACGCTATCTTTCAGCATCTTCAGCAACAGATAGCCCGAGTCGTGAATGGAGACGGTTGCTTGTAGGTCAATGACCACCTTTATTTCCGATCCCCGGACTCGTTGCGCGGTTTCCCAAAGTTCCCGGCACATAGAACTGTCGAACACAGGGGGAGAAGTTAAAGTCACGGTGGGACTTTTAACTCTGGCTAGAGGGGGATGACTCCTGGCAAGTTGAGCGGTTGATGGCATAGTCGTTTCCTTTTAATTAAGGCATTAATCGGAGAGACTAAACTAAAATCACTGCCTGGAAAATCAGGGTTTTTCCCTATGTGGCCAGCACGTAGGGGGGAAAGCGGGACGTAGTATCAATCCCGCCTTTAGCTAAATCTCCGCCCAAGGGGGCGGTAGGGAGCTGTCACCGGGGCAGGTCCGAGTAACCCATGAGAAATTCATCCACGGCCTGGGCCGCCTGGCGGCCTTCGCGAATGGCCCATACCACGAGGGATTGACCGCGGCGCATATCGCCGGCGGCAAAGACCTTCGGGATTGAAGTCTGGTAGCGTTCAGTGTCGGCTTCCACGTTACCCCGTCCATCGAGGGCAACGCCGAGTTCCTCCAATAGACCTGCATGCACCGGATGGACAAAGCCCATAGCCAGCAGCACTAAATCCGCAGGCAGTTCGAATTCGCTGTTAGGCACCTCCTCCATTTTCCAATGCCCTTGCTGATTTTGATGCCACTTAAGACGCACTAGCTGGAGGGCGGTGACTTGCCCGTTTTCGCCCCGGAAGGTTTTGGTGGCCACGGCCCAATCCCGGGAGGCCCCTTCTGCCTGGGAACTGGAGGTGCGAAGCTTATAGGGCCAGTTGGGCCAAGTGAGTAGTTTATTTTCCTTTTCCGGCGGCTGGGGCATGATTTCTAGTTGGGTGACGGCAAGCGCCCCCTGGCGAAAAGAAGTCCCTATGCAGTCCGAACCGGTGTCGCCGCCACCGATGACAATCACATGCTTGTCCTTGGCGCTGATAGGCGCTTGGTTAGGGAGGCTGATCCCCGCCCCGCGGCGATTTTGCTGGGTCAGGAAATCCATGGCGAAATGAACGCCCCTGAGTTCCCGTCCTGGAATGGGGAGATCCCGCGGGTCCTCGGAACCGCCCGTGAGGACCAGGGCATCGAAGGTTTCCAGCAGTGAGCGGGCTGGTGTGTTGACCCCAATATGGCTATTGGGGTGAAAGGCCACGCCTTCCGCCTGCATTTGGGCCATGCGCCGGTCGATAAGGGATTTGGCCATTTTAAAATCCGGGATTCCATAGCGCAGCAGGCCACCGATCCGGTCGTTTTTTTCAAAGACTTCGACTTGGTGACCCACCCGGGCCAATTGTTGGGCGCAGGCAAGTCCCGCCGGACCCGAGCCGACCACGGCTACCCGCTTTCCCGTTTTATGGGTGGGTATTTGCGGCCTGATCCAGCCTTCTTGCCAGCCCTTGTCGATAATAGCGCATTCGATGGTTTTAATGGTGACTGGCTCGTCGGTCAGATTGAGAGTACAGGCTGCTTCGCAAGGTGCAGGGCAGATGCGGCCCGTGAACTCCGGGAAATTGTTGGTGGACTGGAGCACTTCCAGGGCGCGGCGCCAATCATCCCGGTACACCAGATCGTTCCAGTCGGGGATAATGTTATTAACGGGACAGGCGGGGTGGCAAAAAGGGATACCGCAATCCATGCAGCGGGCCCCTTGCTCCCTCACTTCCCCTTCGCTGAGGGGAATGGCAAATTCTCGGAAATGTTGTACCCGATCCGCGACCGGCGCCTCGGTCCGATCGCGGCGGGGAATTTCCATAAATCCAGTGGGTTTACCCATATTGGTCGAGTGCCTCCTGTTGCATGACAGGGATAGTGTGTCTTGCTGCTTGGGCGTGCTCCATTTCCTGCAAGGCGCGCCGGTAATCCACCGGCATGACCTTAACGAACCGGGGCAAATACGCGCTCCAGTTCTCCAGTATTTGGCGGGCCCGCCCGCTGTGGGTGTAGTGTTGGTGTTTTTCAATGAGATTTCTGAGACGCTGCCCATCGAAGCGGCTGATATGGTGACTGATATCCACCCGGCCATGGGTTTCCAGATCGCCCCCCTGGTGTTCCAAATGTTCTAAAGCCTCATCCTCTTCGGCAATGGGCTCGAGTTCCACCATCGCCAAATTACAACGTTGCTCAAAGTTTCCTGCTTCATCCAGCACATAGGCGATGCCGCCACTCATGCCGGCGGCAAAATTGCGCCCGGTTCTGCCGAGCACCACCACGACTCCGCCCGTCATATATTCGCAACCATGGTCTCCCACGCCTTCCACCACGGCAGTCACGCCAGAATTACGGACCGCGAAACGCTCCCCCGCTACGCCCCGGAAGTAGCACTCGCCGCTGATGGCACCATAAAGTACGGTATTGCCGATGATAATATTCTCCTCGGGCACGATGGGGCATTCTGGAGGAGGCGTAATCACTAACCGGCCGCCAGAGAGACCTTTGCCCACGTAATCGTTCGCTTCCCCAATAAGCTCCAGGGAAATACCATGGGCAAGAAAAGCGCCAAAGCTTTGTCCGGCCGTACCCTCGGTTCTAATGTAAATAGTATCTTGCGGAAGACCCTTATGACCGTAACGGCGCGCTACTTCGCCAGAGAGCATGGCCCCTACAGTACGGTCGGTATTGCCTACCGGAGTCTCGATTTGGACTGCTTCCTGGCGTTCCAAGGCAGGCTGGGCTTGAGCAATAAGCCAACGATCCAAGACCTCATCGAGCCCATGATCCTGGCGTTCCCTATTGTAAAGGGGCACTTCCGGGTCGGTGGTAGGGTGGTAGAGGATTCGGGAGAAATCCAGGCCCTTGGCCTTCCAGTGATCAAGGGCCTGGCGGGTATCGAGGACATCCAGGCGTCCGATCATCTCATCAAAACAGCGGAATCCCAACTGGGCCATGATCTGCCTGACTTCTTCGGCAACCAAGAAAAAGTAGTTGACGATATGCTCGGGCTTGCCGGTAAAAAGTTTCCGTAATACGGGATCTTGGGTGGCTACTCCCGTTGGGCAGGTATTCAAGTGGCATTTGCGCATCATGATGCAGCCCGCAACGATAAGGGGCGCGGTGGCGAAGCCAAATTCATCGGCGCCTAGCAGAGCGCCAATCACCACATCCCGTCCGGTGCGTATTCCTCCGTCCACTTGGACCGCGATACGGCCCCGAAGCCGGTTGAGCACCAGGGTTTGCTGGGTTTCGGCAAGTCCGATTTCCCAGGGCAGACCCGCATGCTTGATGGAAGTCAGGGGGCTGGCGCCTGTCCCGCCATCATGACCGGCGATGGTGACATGATCCGCGTGGGCTTTGGAAACCCCCGCAGCCACGGTGCCTACCCCGACTTCAGAAACCAGTTTGACACTGATTCTGGCTTGGGGATTGACATTTTTGAGATCAAAGATGAGCTGGGCCAGATCCTCGATAGAGTAAATATCGTGATGAGGGGGAGGGGAAATCAGTCCTACCCCGGGAGTCGAATGGCGAACCTGGGCAATGGTGGCGTCCACTTTGTGGCCGGGGAGTTGCCCCCCTTCGCCAGGCTTAGCGCCTTGGGCCATCTTGATCTGAATATCATCCGCGTTCACCAGATATTCGGCGGTGACGCCAAAGCGGCCAGAGGCCACTTGTTTAATAGCCGAGCGCATGGAATCCCCATTGGGCAGGGGCTTGAAGCGCTCCGCTTCCTCGCCACCTTCTCCTGTATTGGATTTGCCGCCAATACGGTTCATGGCGATGGCCAGGGTGGTATGGGCTTCGTGGGAGATGGCGCCAAAGGACATGGCGCCGGTGGCGAAGCGCTTGACAATGTCTTTTGCGGGCTCCACATCCTCCAAGGGAAGAGGATTAGCCGCGAACCGGAACTCCAATAAACCCCGCAGGGTAAGTAGCCGTTTATTTTGTTGGTTGACCAATTGGGCGTATTCTTCATAAGTCTTAGCCTCGTTGGCCCGGCTGGCATGTTGAAGCTTGGAGATAGTGTCGAAGGTCCACATATGGTCTTCGCCACGCAGGCGGTAGGCATAGTAGCCTCCGGCATCGAGTCCATGGCGATAGAGGGGAACGTCGCTATAAGCGTTCCGATGCCAGCGGAAGGCTTCTTCGGCAATCTCGCTAAGACCTGCGCCTTCAATGGTGGAAACCGTGCCGGTAAAGTATTTTTCTACAAAATTATGGGAGAGTCCTACCCCATCGAAGATCTGCGCGCCGCAATAGGACTGGTAGGTAGAGATGCCCATCTTGGACATAATTTTTAATAGACCTTTACCCACTGCTTTAATATAGCGTTTTTGGATCTCCTCTTCGTTGAGTTCTTCGGGGAGTTGTTGGCGGAGAGCCGAGAGGGTTTCGAAAGCCAGATAAGGATTAATTGCCTCGGCGCCATAACCTGCCAGGACAGCAAAGTGGTGGACCTCCCGGGCAGCGCCCGTTTCCACTACCAGTCCTGTCTCGGTTCGCAGTCCCGTTTGTACCAGGTGATGGTGTACGGCGGAGGTAGCCAGCAGGGCGGGAATGGCGACATGGTCTATATCCACGCCCCGATCCGACAGGATCAAAATATTGTATCCTTTATGGACGGCCTGCTCTGCGCTCCGGCACAGTTTTCCCAGAGCTGCTTCCATGCCGGCAGCCCCTTCTGTCACCGGGTAGCAGATAGTCAGCGTATGGGTACGAAAAGCGCCCCCCGTATGGTCTTCGATGCGCCGAATTCGTTCCAGATCGGTATTCGTGAGGACCGGCTGACTCACCTCTAAACGCTTATGGGCACCTGCCTGGTGGTGGTGCCCCAGCAAGTTAGGCCGTGGCCCAATTAAGGAAACCAGGGACATGACCAGCTCTTCCCGGATCGGATCGATGGGTGGATTGGTCACCTGGGCGAAACGCTGTTTGAAATAATTGGATAAGGGAATAGCTCGGTTAGAGAGTACTGCTAGGGGTTCGTCCGCGCCCATGGAGCCCACGGCTTCCTGCCCGGTGACAGCCATGGGGGTGAGGAGAAATTTAAGATCCTCCTGGGTATAGCCAAAAGCCTGTTGGCGGTCCAAAAGCGTGGCTGGGTCCGGGGCCATGGGTCCGGTTTCGGCAGGCAGGTGCTCGATCCGGATTTGGGTCTGGTCTAGCCATTGTTGATAGGGTTCGGCCTCTGCTAACTTTCTTTTTAGTTCGTCATCATCAATGATGCGCCCCGCTTCTAAGTCGATGAGCAGCATCTTGCCGGGTTGCAGCCGCCACTTTTTGATGATCCGCTCCTGGGGGATATCCAGAACCCCCATTTCCGAGGCCATGGCCACCAAATCATCATTAGTGATCAGATAGCGGGCCGGACGGAGGCCATTGCGGTCTAGGGTGGCTCCAATCATGCGACCATCGGTAAAGGCCATGGCTGCCGGCCCATCCCAAGGCTCCATCAGGGCCGCATGATATTCGTAAAAGGCGCGCTGTTTCGCCTCCATTAACGGGTTGCCGGCCCAAGCCTCGGGAATGAGTAGCATCATGGCATGGGCTAGAGGGTAGCCGCCAGCAACGAGAAGCTCTAGGGCGTTATCAAAGCAGGCGGAATCGGATTGCCCTTCAGCAATGAGGGGCCAAAGTTTTTTGAGATCATCGCCTAGCAACTTGGAGGTCATGGCGTGGCGGCGGGCTGCCATCCAATTAATATTACCCCGCAGGGTATTGATTTCTCCATTATGAGCAATCATTCGGAATGGCTGAGCGAGATCCCAGGAAGGGAAGGTATTCGTGGAGAAGCGCTGATGGACTAGCGACAGAGCGGTAATCATGCGTTCGTCTGTCAAGTCTGTAAAATAGGAAGGCACTTGGCTGGCCAGCAGCATCCCCTTATACACTAATATCCGGGAGGACAGGGAAGGAATACTAAAGGTTGCCTGATCCGCCTGGTCCAGCTCCCGGACAGCATTTTCTATTTGTTTGCGGATGACAAAGAGCTTACGCTCAAAAGGATCGCCTGAGGAGGTATTGTCGCCATGGCCGATAAAAACCTGCCGGATGATCGGCTCTACTGCTTTAACGCTCTCCCCGAGCTGGGTGTTGTCGGTAGGCACATCTCGCCAGCCCAGTAAAGTCTGCCCTTCGGCATCAATATAATGGCTGATTAGCTCTTCGCAAGTGGCACGGGCTTCAGCTCCTTGGGGGAGAAAAAGCATACCAACGCCGTATTCGCCCACGGGTGGTAGGTTTATTCCCTGACGGGCGCATTCTTCCTGGAGGAACTGGTCAGGCATTTGCAGCAGGATTCCCGCCCCATCTCCAGCTCGCGGGTCTGCACCCACAGCGCCGCGGTGGGTTAGGTTTTTCAGAATTTGCAGACCCTTTCGGATGAGGTTATGGCTTTTATGGCCCTTGACATTGGCGACAAAACCAACCCCACAAGAGTCGTGTTCATTATGAGGGTCGTACAAGCCTTGCTTACGTGGTAAGGTTCCGTCACTCATATCCCACCTCTTTATGATGTAGTGGATTCCAAACAGCGGGGTAGACCACTAGAGATTTTAATGAGCTCCATGAAACATGGTCTAATTCCCCTAGGCGCTTACGACGCATCGGGAACCGGCCAGATGACATGTTTCTTCCCCAATCTTGAAGCTTACCCCGGATAATAGCCAATAAGGGGACTAAATTATATAACCTCTAAGCGGGGTTTTGTCTATTTTTATGACAAGACTTTATCAGTACCGAGCCTGCTGATAGGGTAGGGCGTTTTCAATTAGAGACGGGGAATGGATAACCAAAATCATTTATTATTTTAATAATTTAATAGCTGTGTTTTTCCTGAAATTAGGACCCTAGGTCAAATTTATTTCCCATCAATAAATTTTTATCTTAAGGTGATGCTCTCTCTATATAAATATTTTTTGGGTATTTTGTTACTATTTTTAGGTGCGAGTGCGCTAACTTTTTCCAGAGGAGATGTATTGATGAGTTTGACTCTTACCTCCCCCGCTTTCAATCATCAGGGAGAAATTCCCCTCGACTATACCTGTGATGGCCAAGATATTTCTCCTGAACTGTCGTGGTCCAACCTCCCCGAGGGAACTAAAAGTTTAGTCTTGATCGTTGATGATCCGGATGCGCCAGACCCAGCAGCACCGAAAATGACCTGGGTCCACTGGCTACTTTATAATATTCCGCCCTCAGCGGCTGGCTTGCCCCGGGGGGTACTATCCTCAGATCTGCCCACTGGCACTCGGGAGGGCTTAAATGATTGGGATCGCGTCGGCTATGGTGGCCCTTGTCCTCCCATAGGACGCCATCGTTATTTTCATAAGCTTTATGCCTTGGCGGTGGAGTTGCCGGATCTAGGAACACCCACTAAAGAAGCTCTGGAGAAGGCCATGAGCGGCCATATATTGGGGCAGGCAGAGTTGGTAGGTACCTACCAACGGGCGAAGTGAAGAATTTTTTTAACGTTGCGCAAAATAGCGGGCCAGATATTCTTTAAAGGGAATATTATCAGCAGCCTCGACCGCCCGCTGCTGTTGCCAAGATTGCTGCGCTAACCCAGCAAAATATTGCAATTGATCTTTTTTCAAGGGCAATTGTTTGAAGTATTCAGCATGGTTTTTGGACAGCCGCATGGCGAACTCGTTAAAGGATTCTTGCCTCTGCTTCATCTCGGCGAGTATCTGGGCAGAGGGGGTTTTTTCCTCCTGGAGAACTTTTTCTTGCTGGATCGCAAGGGCCTTTGCATAGGGACGCTGGGGGTCTCCCTGATCCAATAGTTCACACACTCCTGTCATTTCATCGCAAATTTCCTGGGCCCAATCTCGCAAAAATCGGGCTTGCCCATGGGTTTGCAATTCAAGGTGAGGGTCTCGCCCGCAGCAGGCTGCTATCCGCTGATTATGGTCCGCTGTCCGCCGCTGCTCGGCATTCATGGGGAGGCTTTCTTTAAGGAGGCATAAAATAAGCAAAGCTTCGAGGAAACGCAATTGGGATTCGTTGACTCCTAGGGGATCGTGGGCGCTGACATCCAGGGCTCTCACCTCCACGTATTGCACCCCCCGGCGTTTGAGGGCAAGGGTGGGTTTTTCTCCGGATCGGGCCACTTGCTTAGGGCGTATGAAGCTATAATATTCGTTTTCAATCTGTAGCCTATTGGTGTTGAGTTGATGGTGTCCCCCTATACCGATTTTCTCATAGGGCGGGTAAGGGGTTTCAATAGCATGGGTAAGGCCAGCCACATATTCCGAGAGGCTATTGTAAGAGATATCCAAGTTAGTCTGGTGTTTGTTTTTGTAGCCGATATCGCTCATGCGCAGGGAGGTGGCATAGGGCAGAAAATAGGTTCCTGGGTCGAACTCTGACAACCCCTCCGGTCTTACCTTTAAAAAGGACTTACAAACGGCTGGGGAAGCACCAAATAGGTAGGAAACCAGCCAGCCTAGACGTTGGAAATTGCGAAGCAGACAAAAGTAGTGCTCATTAATAAACTCCTGTAACGGTTGAGTGTTGTTTTCTTGCTCTTTGAAAATTGGCCAGAAGGCTTCGGGTAAGGAATAGTTGAAGTGAACGCCAGCGATAGTTTGCATCATGCGCCCATAGCGGTAGCCTAGTCCTCGCCGGTAAATGTGTTTCATTTTCCCAACGTTAGAGCGGCCGTAGCAGGCAATGGGAACACTGGAGTCATCTTTCACGGCACAGGGCATGCTGGTTGCCCAGAGAAGTTCCCGTTCTAGGTGGTGATAAACAAGTTGGTGGGTAAGGGACAAGAATGCTAAGGTTTCCGGTATCTCTGAATAGGGGGGCGTGATAAACTCCAGCAAGGATTCGGAATAATCAGTAGTCAGATAGGGATGGGTAAGGGCTGATCCCAAGGATCTTGGATGGGGGGTGTGAGCCAATTTCCCTTCAAGCGTAATCCGGAGACTCTCTTTTTCTATGCCTTTTTTGCCTCCCTTCAGTATTTCTTTCTGGGAGGTGTTCATGAGTCGTCGCAGGCGGTCTTGTAAGCGCTTGTCCAAGATTTGATTTTCCTTCTAAATGGTTGTAGCGGTAGTAAGGCTAGCCGCCAGCGGCTACAATCTGGGTTTTATTAGCAAGTTAATAACGGAGCTAGATGTGGTGGATGTATGTTATTCACTTTCTGGTGAAAGCAGCTTATTGATATTGCTTCAACATAGCCATGGCTGAAAATAAAATTTTGCATGCTGTTCATGATGGGGTCCATGTGCTGCGCCTTTTAGGCGATATGCGTTATCCTCTAAGCCCCTCATTAGATCATTTTTTGCAACGTTTATTTTCTGAGGTAACGCCCCAGGGTTTTGTGGTCGATCTGACGGACACCCGGAGTATAGATAGTACTAACTTGGGGTTGTTGGTGCGTATTGCCAAGCTTATGCAGCGCCGTGGCCAGCCTAGGGTTACCATCATTTCCAATCGGGAGGAAATTAACGAAGTATTGACTTGTCTAGGCTTTGATAAAGTATTTAATATTGTCGCCCATGGCGGTGGCGAACCGTTAGCCGGGAAAGCACTGGCCTTGGAAGAAGCAAATGACGTTGCCATGTTGGATACACTTTTGAAAGCTCACCAAACCCTAATGAATCTTAATGAGCAGAACAAGGATTTGTTCCGCGATGTGGTCGCGATGTTAGAAAAAGAACAGGCGGATAAATCTTCTGCTCCCAACGCGTGAGGATAGAGGGAAAGGAGGACACGATCAATATATCTGGTGAGAGTTTACTTAAGATTGTCTCAGCAGATCAGCAAAAAATGGTCCCCAGGCTAATAGCAAAATGAAGATCATGGAAAAATCTAGCCACAGGACGCGTCGATAACGAAGGCGGTGAGGGCCTTCAGTGTCGGTCATAAATATACGGTTCATCATCATATCCAGAGAAAGAACAAAGAACATAATGACCGTCAGCGATGGGGCAACCATACTAACTATCATGTCCCAACCAGAAAGGTTCTCCTGGCTTGCGATCACGCCCCAGTCAGAAGAGTTCTCCCCGCTTGCAAAGGGAGCCATTCCCATGAGAGCGAGCGTAAATAGGGCCAGTCCAATTCGCATAGGTCCAATGTATTTAATAAATTTCATTGCTGATTGTTTTTCCTAGACTTTTGGCTAACTATTCTATAGTCCGGTAACAGGTTGCCGCAAGGTAACGAATTCTTCGGCAGCGGTAGGGTGAATGCCAAGCGTGCTATCGAAGGTAGATTTCGTTGCCCCCGCCTTGATGGCGATGGCAATACCTTGGATAATTTCACCCGCATCGGGTCCTAACATATGCGCGCCCACTACCCGGTCAGTGGTTTTTTCTACGATAAGCTTAACCATCGTTCGCTCATCCCTGCCGCTCAAGGTGTGTTTTAAGGGGCGGAAACTAGAACGGTATACGTTAATTTCGCCGCAGTGCTCCCCTGCTTGCTCTTCAGTGAGCCCAACTGTTGCAACATTCGGATGGCTAAAGATACAGGCAGGAATATTGCTATAGTCTAGTCGGGAATATCCCCCGCCATAGAGGATGCGGGTCAAAACCATTGCTTCAGCGAGCGCAACGGGTGTGAGGTTGAGACGGTGAGTAACATCGCCGATCCCGTAGATGGAAGGAATAGAACTTTGGTAATGGTCGTTAACGACCACGGCGCCATTCCAACTGAGTTCCACGCCCAGATCTTCCAACCCCAGTCCTAGAGTATTAGGAGCCCGGCCAGTAGCATACATGAGGGCGTCCACCTCCAGGGTTTTACCATCATGGCACTTGATGGTAAAACCCTGCCCTCCCTTTTCCACAGCTGCTACTTGGGTATTGAAGCAAAGTTTAACCCCCCGCTTGGACATTTCTTGAGCCAGATTTTGCCGGAGGTCATCATCAAAACCACGAAGAAAGAGGGGACCGCGATAGAGCAGGGTAGTGTTGCTGCCCAGTCCGTTAAAGATACTCGCAAATTCTACAGCGATATAACCCCCGCCGACAATGGCCACCCGCTCTGGAAGTTTGTCAAGAAAAAAGGCTTCATTTGAGGTGATGACGTGTTCACGGCCGGGAAATTCAGGAACGACAGGCCAACCCCCAGTCGCCACTAAAATACGTTCCGCAGTGTAACAGTGGTTATTGACCGAAACGGTATGGGGGGTTTCCAAGCGGGCGCGGCCACTGACAAGCGTGACTCCCGCCTTGCCTAGTAAATTTTCATAAATTTTGTTAAGGCGTTGAATTTCCGTGTTTTTGTTCTGAATGAGAGTGGACCAATCGAATTGGCGCTGCCCCACTGTCCAGCCAAATCCCGTGGCGTCTTCGAAATCTTCAGAAAAATGGGCGGCATACAGGAATAGCTTTTTAGGGATACAGCCTACATTGACACAGGTACCCCCTAGGTATCGTTCCTCGGCAATGGCTACCCGGGCGCCAAAGCCCGCGGCCATGCGGGCGGATCGAACCCCGCCAGAGCCGGCGCCAATGACAAAAAGGTCAAAATCGTAGGAAGTCATGATAAGAGGTGAGATTTTTCCCTTAATTTCTGGGTAAGTTCCTCAGCAGGAACCGGGTAACTGATGAAGTAACCTTGTGCTTCATCAACTTTGATTTCATTCAAAAAGTTTAGTTGCTCCCGCGTTTCTACCCCTTTTGCAATCACTGCACGTTTTAAACTGTGGGCCATCGTGGTCACAGCAGTGGTGATGGCGGCGTCATCGGGATCAATACTAATACCTTGCACAAAGGAACGATCAATTTTGACCGTGTCTATTGGGAAACGCTTTAAATAAGCCAAGGGGGAATACCCTGTTCCAAAATCGTCCAAGGATAACCGACACCCCATTTTTTTTAAGGTATTGAGAGTCTTCAGACTAGACTCCATGCGATTTATGAGCATGCTTTCCGTCAATTCTAATTCCAGGTGATCAGTGGGAAAAGGCGTCTTCTTAAGGATTTCTGATACTCGTTCTGAAAAATCAGTCTGCTCAAGCTGGCGGGCAGATAAATTAATGGCGATCCGTACAGGATAAGGATTGGATTGATTCCAGATTTTAGCTTGCGTACAAGCCGTTTGTAATACCCACTCTCCAAGGGGAAGAATGAGCCCGTTTTCCTCCGCCAAAGGAATAAATGTATTGGGACTGATTAAGCCTAATTCTGGGTCAACCCACCGTATCAATGCTTCCACTGAAACAATGGCGCCACTTTCCATATTTATAATTGGTTGATAATACAATTGAAATTCCTTGCGGGCAAGGGCTCTTCGGAGGAGATTTTTAAGCGCAAGCTGTTCCGTGGCGGCGGTGTTGATTTCAGTGGTGAAAAATTGGCAGCAACTTTTACCCCTTTTTTTGGCCTGATACATGGCCGCATCGGCACGTTGCAGGAGCATACTTGCCTCATGGCCATCTTCCGGATAAAGGCTAACCCCAATACTGGCAGAGACAAACAATTCATTACCCTTAATGTTGAAGGGTTTCTCGCAAGCGCTAATAATTTTCTGGGTAATAAGGGAAATAGCCGAGGTATCAGTAAAATTTTCGATAATGACCGTGAACTCATCGCCTCCCAGTCTGGCAATGGTATCTTCGGCGCGAATATTGAGCCGCATGCGTTCCGCGACCTGTTTTAAGAGGATATCCCCGATGGGATGACCGAGGGTATCGTTGATAAATTTAAAACGATCAAGATCGATAAACAGGACGGCAATCCGATGATGATGGCGCTGGGCATGATGGATGGCATGTTCGAGGCGATCAAGGAAAAGAGAGCGATTTGGTAATCCCGTTAAAGCATCATGGTGAGCGAGATAGTAGAGTCGTTGTTCAGTTTGTTTGCGCAGTGTGATATCGGAAAAGATGGCCACAAAATGGGTAATTTCTTCCTTTGAATTTCTAACAGCATTGGCCGTCACCCAAAGTGGGTAAATCTCTCCATTTTTTCTCTGACTCCATAGCTCTCCTTGCCATTGGCCAGTGCTTTTAATGGCGTGCCGTACTCGCTGAAAAGAGATCGGCTTCTCCTGTTTAGTCTGGAGTGTACTAAGATGTCGGCCCATGATTTCCGATCTTGCAATGCCGGTAATGTGAGTAAAAGCTTCATTCACATCGACGACGTATGCCTTAGTGTCAGTAATAATGACTCCCTCAACGGTGCTTTCAAAGACTTTAGCCGTGAGGCGAAGACGGCTTTCCGCATTTTTTCGGCGCTGATCGTTATGGTAGGCATCAAGAATGCTTCCACAAGTGGAAAGTAAGGGATTCAGATAATTAATCAAGCTTTTATCATAGGGTTTATCGCGATTGGCGATGCCAATGATTCCCAACAGGGAATTATGGTGGTAAAAAGGAAGTGCAAGAAAACGCTTTATTTGAGAATCATGGCTTAACATTCCTGCTGCCCAGGAATCATGACGAATATCGTTGGCAATAATAACCTTGCCCTGGCTCATAGCCCTGTTAAAAAGCGTTTTTAGTTGGAGAATTTCCGCGCCGCTTGTGGGGCATGTGGCCCGCAGATAACAGCCGTGCTCGCTGCAGGCAACATGGCCGGCGGCAAGTGTCCTAAGATAGGAGTTGCCAGTCTTTGAGTAGCGAATTTCACCGAGCAAGCCAAATTCGCTTTTTGAAAGCGTGAGCGCCTCTTGCAGGACTTTGCCAAACAGTACCGAAGGGTTGGCATCCTGAATGAAAAGTGACTGAATTCGCCCAATCGCGTCAAAAAGCTGGAGGTAGGACCGTTCTCTAGCAAGGAGCTGTTTTAGTTGATGCCGGTTTTTTTCCTGGCTTTCGGCGATGTTTTTCCAGCTTATTGCAGCGCCAAAAATGCTGGCTAATGTTCTAAGCGCATTTTCTTCTGGGGGGAGAAGAGGGCGTTCATAACGAGTATGATCAAAGCCGATAAACCCCCACCAGCCATCCCGGACAAAAATAGGTGCCACAGCGATGGATTGGACAGACTGGCATGATAGAAGTGCTCGTTCCGAGAAAGGAAAATCATGGATTCGTCCGCAGATAAGTTGATCTGTACTCAGTAAGTTGATCCAACGCTGGAATCCACCTGCCTTATAGGAAAAATTCTGCAGTTCAGGATTATTGATTTGAGGTTTGACGCCTGGCGCTGTCCATTCATAACGTTGGCTGGTTAGAAGTTGGTCTTTGTGAGAACGGTTTTCAAAAATGTAGGTTCGGCAGGCGCCTACGGTTTGGCCTAACCGTTCTAAAACATTATTGATGTTTTTTTCCCAAGGGGAAGAATATAAAAGCTGCTCGGCGGCATAGGCCATTACCTCTAGGAAGGTATCATAACGGTGCGCGATCTCTTGCTCCTGTTTTTTACTTGCCATCAGGATTTGCGATTATTATAGACTGTTCCCTCATGCCTCAATAGCGAGGATAGAGGGTAAGAAGATTTTTCCAATATTTTTTAAAATGTTTGTCCACCGCAGAGTCAAGCCGCGTGAAATTTTATATGGGGGAATTAACAGAACTACAAAGTTTTTAGATATTCTAAAACCTGGCGCCGCTCTTCTTCTGCTAACTGATCTCCAAACGTATGGCCTCCATTGGCATATCCTCGCAGCGTCGTATCATAGAGGCGCTTGCGTTGCTCAGCGTCTTTTGCGCCTTCTTTGCCGTAGGTGAGCTCTGTGTAATGCCAGCCCAGGGCTTTATCATTGTAATCCTTGGAATCAAAAGAGCGGGTCCAATAGGTAGGCCGCAGGTCGCTTTTCAGCAAGGCTTCAATGGTGGGAACGGAACCATTGTGCAGGTAAGGAGCGGTGGCCCAAACTCCATCCAGGGGCGGGGCAAGATAGCCCCCCGCAGGTAGATTAAAATGGGAATTTTCACCATAAAAAGATTGCGCCAGCCAATGACCGAAACGATCCAGTTGTTTCCCCATGGTGGATTGGATATATTCTGGGTCCGTGCCAATTTCCTCTAGGGGAATGACCAGGTTAGGGTAACTTTCGTTTTCACCATAGGTGCCATGGCAGCGAGCACAGTGGGTTTCGAACACGGTTTGGCCCTGTTTAGCCCGTGCCTGGTCAATGGGGAAAGGATAGACAGGGGGTTCAAGAGAAGCAATATAGGCGCGAATATCGGGAGCATAGGAGTCAATTACTTTCGCTTCTTCCACTGAGTCCGTGCAGAAGGTAGAGGCCAGAATCATCATCCGGGCATGATCGCCCCGACCCTCGGCCGAGTAAAACATGGCATGTTTTTTCTCCATCCGCCACCAGGGGGGGACACTTAAGGGGACGGGCTCTTTGGGTGGGGGTTCTATCAGGGGTTCTTGGGACCAGGCGAGGGTTTCCGGATCCCGGTGGGCAAAAAGGGCCCAGGTCAGGTTAACCGCTGGATTAGCGCCGATGACCTCGGTTTTCATATAGGGGGCAATGGCTGCGATTCGATCGGCCCATTTACGCCATGCGGCCGTTTCTTTTTCTCCCTGGACATAAACGCCCATGCGCTCGGCGGAAGCCGCAGGATCGCCGGTAAAGTCCGCCGCTTCGTTGCCTAGACCCACAATAAGCTCACCATTGAAGACTCCGCCATGACAGGTGAGGCAATTGCCAACCACCAGTTCAGTCCCGTCCTCTTTTTGGTAGTAGGTTTGGTTGTAGGGCAGTTTGGCATTAGGCTCCTCTCGTCCAGGGAGTGCGTATTCGGGAGGGCGGTCCAGATCGCTTTTCTTATAAGCATCATAGGGAATGCCACAGGTCACATAAGCCTTATTGATGATGGCATCGTAGCCCGCTTCCGGATCGCCCTGCCGTTGGGGTTCAGGCGGAACAAAGCCGGTAGAAGCCGTTTTAATGGTCGAGGATGACTCGGGTTTAGATTCCTCACCTGATCCGCAGGCAGTCAATAAAAAAACCAAACCGACTGTGGCCCATGGCCGGTAAATACGATTTTTAAGCTGCACTTGCTTTCCCCCGATGCTGTATGGAAATACATGAGATTTAATCATAGCAAAAATTTGGCGTTTTTATGCTCCGTAGCCGATCAATTCCACATAACCTTGCCCTTTTATCTTTTTCCCTTTCTCTTGACCTCTGACCTGCACTAACCCGCCCCAGTAGCGGAGTAAAAGATTGAGTTCCTGATTCGCCACAGCAGGGGTCAGGCGAAGGTCAATACCTTGGGCAGGGAGGTGAAACCGCCAGCGGGCGGGGTATGGGGTCCCATCCTTGGGACTTTCCCAGTAGTCTAATATTTCAATGGTGAGCGCTTCGGAGTCGAAGGATTGGATTTTACCTGCTCGATCCACCAAAAATCCGCTATTAATAGGTGTACCACTGCCATCCCGCCGACGGAGTCGAAAAATCAGCAGTTCCCGGCCATCATCTAGCTGTAGCAGAAAACGATCCCAAACTACCGGCCCGGCAGGTACGGGTACCGCTCCCCAAGCCCGATCTAGCCAGGCTAAACCTTTTACGGGGTAGATCTGATTACCTCGCTGGATTGTGCCCTGGGCCCCTAGACGCGTGAATTGATAGCTGTAAAAGACACCGGCCTGTCCGGAGGAATCGTTGTTAGGAAGGAGAGGCGGTTTAAGGTTGCGTAAAGTCAAGTCGATACTCGCGCCATCGGCGGTCGCCCGCAGGCGGAAATTGGCGTTTTCTTCTCCCAGAGCCTGGATGCGCCAATTTTCTACCCATACCTGGGTAGGCGAGGAGTCAGCTCCGCTCAGCCCTAGGGCAGCCCGGCTGAAACGCTCAAAGGCGCGAAAACGCCCTTGATTGACGTCGGTCAGGGCAAAATGGCCACGATAAATCTCCTTGGCCCCCCAAGCTGAAGGACGAGGGGGCGCTTCCGGAGGCTTCAGGCCCACCCGGAAAAAACTGAGCTGGAAGCCAAAATGCGCTTCCTGTTCCGAGGCCAGATGACCCGTGAAATGCCAGGACTCCGTCCGGTAGCGGGAGTGGGCACCGTGATCCTGGGGGAAGGAAAATGACCAGGGGGCCTCTACTCGGGCAAATCCTTCCTGCTCGCCTAGCAGCTCCGCTAAGGGAATCCCTCCCTGGGGCTCCAATGCCGGTTCGTTGCTTTGCAACCACTGAAGGCTACCGATTCCTATCGCGATGAGCGCCAGTAGCCAAAAGAGGTGAGTTTTCCTTGGAAACATAAGGTTTTCCCTAAGCATTTTAAATACTAGCCGATTAAACCATAACTACAAGGTTTTTATGAAAGCGAGGTATTCAATGTCTAGAGTTAGGGTTTATTTACTGGTTTTGATTTTTTTTGGCTTTGCTTTAAGCGCTGCTGCCGGAGAGAATTTTGAAAAACAGCGCTCCCCAGCGCTGGAAAATTCGGCGTTATTCCCCCTTCTGGAAGGGCTTTTGCGGGAGAAATCGGGACTTCCTTTGAATAGCAAACAACATTCCTCTCCCGCAAAAGAAGCGATGCTTAAATCGGAGTCGGTCGCGTCCCGCCTGGAACCTGCTCCTCCGCCAGAAGTGATCGTGGAAGGGATTATCGTCCGTTTCCAGTCTCCTGACATTCAAGCCCTGGCCCAGGCCAACTTGCCGCCCCCTGAAGCGGTGATTGCTGAACTGGAGGCCGCCCTGGGAGAAGAACTGGTATTCCATGGGGCCATGGTCAATGAGGCCCATGTGTTCCGCTTTCTGACTCCCAAGGAGAGCAGGGCGGTTACTCCCCTGCTCCAGCGCGCCGAGAATCTTCCCAGCATTGAGTGGATTGAGGCGGATACTCGGGTGGAACCTCAGTCTTCATCGAATGATCCCTTCTTCAGTTCCCAATGGAATCTAATGGGTGAGAAGGAAGGTTTTGCCGGAGGCATTGAGGCTGCTTTATACGGCAAGCCCGGAAGATTGCGCTTATCTTAAATCGCTCAACCCGGCCAATGTGTATGCCCCGGATAAGTGGACCTACGAGGGAATTGCCTTCTATGCCAAACTCCCCATTAATGGCGTTTGTCCTGACGCTTCCGTTCCCGTTTACCGGGTTTATAATAATCGCTGGCGGGAAAACGATTCCAACCATCGCTTTGTCACCTCAGTCAGGGAGTATCAGGCCATGACGGCAAAAGGCTGGGTAGGAGAAGGGGTCGCCTTATGCGCGGCTTTTGGGGGTGGAGATTAGCGGAACTTTTTGCGTCCCGTTCATTTCTCCACCCCACCCTGAGTCCGCTTGTGGCGGGAAGGCGGATTCAGGCTTCCTTCTTCTCTTCTGGGTTCTCTTTATTTTTTTCGTCGTTTCTCCATTGTTCATAGCATTCCAGGCCGCAAAACCAGCGCACATATTCCTCCGCTTCAGCGCTTTGGGCTTCTGATTGTGGAATTTCTTTCAGGCAAACATCGCAGTTGAGTTTGGGTTCGCTAGAAAATATCCGTGGATCGCGTTCATGGGAGTCAGTCATGGCGTTGATTCCTCAATTAAGCGCATATTTAAAGTATGAATAAAAATAGCCTATCTTAAGTTTTTTTCCAAAATTACTTCTCTAGTATAGGTCAGTACTTGCCTTCAAAGTTCCTGGGTTCCCCAAATTCTGGCCCGTGTAGTATAGGAATTTGCGTTCGAATGTTTGCTCAATAGGATTGAAGTCAGGTGAGTATGGCGGCAAGGGGATCACATCTTTCTTGCGCCCTGATGCATGGTGACGCTGCGCCATCATTAAATGGGTTCTTCTCCGTCTCTTGCCGGAAACAAGGCCGAGTATCTTTTGACCTTTGGCAACCCCTCCGGCATTACAGTTGCAATGGGCATCAAAGCCTGTCTCATCCATGTCAATCAGGTTTTTAAAGCCCATCATGCGATATTCGGCGCTGAGCTTTTCGCAGAACGCCTGCCTTTTCATAGTACAGCGCTCGCTATACCCGCGCTCTTTTTTTTACGATGCGCATCGCCTTTAAAGCGCGGCTAATGGAACTCGTATGTACACCAAACACTTCTGCACGTTCATGAAGAAACATATCAGGGTGATCCTCGACATGTTTCTTAAGCGCAGCCTTATCAAGTTTACGATTGCGAAAACCATGTTTCTTAGGCTGCAAATCATCAGTATTCAGCCAACGATAAAGGGTATTGCGGGAAAAACCAAAAAGGCGGGATGCCTCAACCTTGCTGCCACCACTATTTATGTACGAGATTGCGGCTTCTCTCAGATCAAGCGAATAAGTCATGAAAAATTATAGTATGTAACCTTATTAACGCAAATTACTATAAAAAGCGGCCCGAGCGGGAGCCGCCCATTCCTTGGTGGCTATTAAAGTACACAATCCCGAGCCTCCGACTTCATATAGATAAAAGCGAAGCATCTGTATGGGCTCGCCTTCCAAAGCGCCAATCCCGCAGGCCAGGGAATCCGATACGCGAATCTTAAGCTGTTGGCGGGCTGCTTCCGAGAGGTCTTGGTAAGAGGACCGGCTAATAAACTCAGCCATTTGTTCAACCTGTGTCGTCAATATAAATCCTGGTTTAGGGTTATGTTTGATAACTTGATGCAGTATGGCATAGTTGTTATAAGGTAGCATTATTTTAACTTTACTCATAAAAAGCATAGAAAATACTGCACTAGATTGCCAGCAGTGGTAACGTGAAAATCAGAATTTAATCTGTTAGCAGGGAATAGAACTGGAGTATGGCAGGGGGTGCTGCCGGGAGCGCACATTAAATAAAGAAAATAAAGATGCCCATGGGGGCGATTAGCATCTTCTAGCGGCCGCTTTGGCGGCCTTTTGATAATTAGAATTTAAGCGGGATATATTACCCTATGGCTTACCAACCTATTGAAAATTATGGAATGATTGGCGACCTGCGGACAGCCGCGTTAGTGGGGATTAATGGCTCCATTGATTGGCTCTGTATCCCCCATTTTGACTCTCCCAGCGTTTTTGCGGCGCTGCTTGATGATAAGAAAGGCGGTCGGTTTCAAGTTGCACCGATAGATAATGGGGCCAAGTGCAAACAGTTTTATTGGCCTGAAACCAATGTGCTGGTGACCCGTTTCCTGGCCCCGGAGGGGGCCATTGAAGTGACTGATTTTATGCCAGTGAGCAAGGCCGTCGCTGGTGAACCTCATTTCCATCAGTTAGTTCGCCGCGTTACTGCGGTTCGGGGCCGCAGCCGATTACGATTAACCTGCCATCCCGCCTTTAATTTTGCCCGTGATGAACATACCACGGCATTGGTGGACAATGGCGCTGAGTTTTATTCGAAAGACTTAAATTTGGCCTTATCGGCGAGAATTCCCCTGCAACGAAAGGGGGAGGGGGTCGAGGCGGAGTTTACCTTAAACCAGGGTGAAACAGCTGTTTTTATTTTGCATCAAATCACTGCTGAATCCCGCTGCGCCCCTTGTCTTTCCGTCGCTGAAGCGGAAGCAAGCTTTCGGCAGACAGTGCTCTATTGGAGACAGTGGCTGGGTAAATGCACTTATCAAGGGCGCTGGCGTGAAATGGTGTACCGTTCTGCCTTGGCGCTTAAGCTTTTAACCTTTGAACCTAGCGGGGCTATTATCGCAGCCCCGACTTGTAGCCTGCCCGAGGATTTGGGAGGAGTGCGCAACTGGGATTATCGCTATACTTGGATTCGAGACTCTGCTTTTACTGTCTATGCTCTGCTGAGAATCGGGTTTACCGAGGAAGCGGAGCGTTTCATGCAATTTATCGAGAGCCTCTGCCCCGCAGTGGCCACGGAGCGCCCCTTGCAGATCATGTATCGGATAGATGGGGGTCGCGATATTCCCGAGGAAATTCTCGATCATATGGAAGGCTATCGTGGTTCCCGGCCGGTTCGGGTCGGTAATGCCGCCTATCGTCAACTTCAGTTGGATATCTATGGGGAGTTGATGGATGCAGTCTACCTTCATAATAAATATGGCGCGCCAATTTCCCATGATTTGTGGGTCCGTTTACGGCGGTTGGTTGATTGGGTTTGTGAGAATTGGCAACAGCCGGATGCCGGGATCTGGGAAGTTCGTGGGGGACATAAGCATTTCGTGTACTCCAAGCTCATGTGCTGGGTTGCCATAGATCGGGCGCTACGCCTAGCCCATCAACGATCCTTTCCAGCCGATCGGGGTCATTGGCTTAAGGTGCGTGACCAGATTTATCTGGATATTATGGAAAAGGGCTGGCACCCTGAACGTCAAGCCTTTGTCCAGCATTACGAGAGCGGAGCGTTGGATGCGGCTAATCTGACCCTGCCTTTAATGCAGTTTCTCTCTCCCACTGACCCCCGGATGCTAAAAACCCTGGATGCTATCCTTAAGCCCCCCGAGTTAGGCGGTCTAGTATCCAACAGCTTGGTGTTCCGTTATAACCTGGGCGAAACCGAAGATGGGCTGGAAGGAGATGAAGGGACTTTCAATATTTGCACTTTCTGGCTAGTGGAAGCCCTCACCCGCGCCGGGCGTCATCATCCACCCCGGCTTGAGGAAGCCCGCTTGATATTCGAGCGCATGCTGGGCTATGCCAATCACCTTGGCCTATATGCTGAAGAAACGGGTTATAGTGGTGAAGCCCTTGGCAATTTTCCCCAGGCGTTTACCCATTTAGCGTTGATCACCGCGGCATTTAATTTGGATCAGACGTTAGATTCCCGGCATTAGGCAGGATGCTCCGATTTGCAGAGTTTGAATGAGATTCCCTGCTTGGTTCAGGCTCGCCAGAGAAATGATATTATTTAAATGCTCTTGAGCATGAGAGCGATTTTAGAAAGGAAAATCAGGCAATTTTATGTGGTCCGAAAAAATCATTGAGGGACTGGTGGGTCCCCAGCTTATCAATGACTCTAAAACCCCTTCCGGCAGGGTGCATGTGGGCTCCTTGCGGGGCGTTTTGATTCACGATGCTCTCTATCGCGCATTGCGGGATAAGGGTACAGAAGCAACGTATCAGTATGGTATTGATGATTACGATCCCCTAGACGGTCTTCCTGCCGACGCCGCCCCTTCCTTGCAGGAATACATGGGCCACCCCCTTTGTAACATACCGGCTCCTGCTGGTTCCAATGCCACGGATTTAGCGGATCATTACATCTCCGAATTCTTAGCTATTTTTCCAGAACTTGGGGTTGATGCTCAAGTGTATAGGATGCGGGATATCTATCGCTCGGGACGGTTTAATCAAGCTGTTGACGCCATTTTGGAAAAATCCGATGTGGTCCGCAAGATTTATGCGGAAGTCAGCCATGCGGCCCGGCCTGAGGATTGGTATCCGTTCCAAGTGATTTGTGAGAACTGCGGCAAGATCGGTACTACGATAGTAACGGCTTACGATGGCAAGGAAGTGACTTACCATTGTAAAGCAGATTTAGTGAGCTGGGCTCAGGGGTGCGGGTACCAGGGAAAAGTCTCTCCCTTTGATGGTCGTGGCAAGTTGCCGTGGAAGCTGGAATGGACGGCAAAATGGCATACCTTTGGGATTACTATAGAAGGCGCTGGCAAGGATCATTGTACTAAAGGCGGTTCCCGTGATGTGGCTGCCCGTTGCCTGAAGGAAATTTTTGGTGATTCGCCGCCGCTGAATGTGCCTTATGAGTTCTTTCTGGTCAGCGGGGCTAAAATGAGTTCTTCCAAGGGGGTGGGTATGGCAGCCAAGGAGATAGCCCATTTTCTTCCGCCCGAGATACTTAGATTTCTAATAGTGCGGACTCCACCCAAAAGAACGGTCAATTTTTCCACGGATTTTGAGTATATCGTCAGGTTGTTCAATGAACATGATCGGCTGGTCCAGAAAGCGCAACTGGAACAGGCCCATTCTGAGAAAAAAATGCTGCGGATGATCGAAGTCGATCCGGTTTCCACTGCCTATCATCCCGTCGGATTTCAATTATTGATCGCTTTGCTGCAATTACCCCATATTGATGTGGAACATGAAATTCAAAAAAGGACCGAGGGGGGATTGACTGAGCAAGATAAAGAAAATCTAAAAAAACGATTATCGGCGGCGACTTATTGGCTCGATAACTATGCCTCGGAGGAAGATCGGATAGAACTTCAGGCGAATCTGCCTGCTGCAGCAGCCGAATTAAGTCATTCCCAGCGGGCTTTCTTGCATCTTTTGGGGGAGAAATTTCCCAAGGAATCACAAGAAGAAGAAGCCTATCAAAAGCTTATTTTTGATATTGCCCGGCTAACGCCTATTGACCAGAAAAGCGCTTTCGCGGCTATTTACCGAGTCTTACTTGATCAGCTGCAAGGACCGAAAGGCGGCGCGTTATTTGTGTATCTTGACAGGGAATTCTTAGTTCAGCGATTTTTGGAAGTCAATTTTTCCCGAGATGCCTTTTGGCATGAAAGCGGGATATCGGCAAAAGAATGCGAGGATTGGTTGAGCAAACATAGGGGGCAAATTTTGAGTACGAAAGCCGAATATAGGGTAAATGCCTTAATCTCCGCGATGGATGCGCCAGATATTTCGGGAGAGATAAGGGGAAAGGGCGTCATTGAACTCCAGGTGATGCTAACGGATAAAAAAACGTATAGGCTGCGTGTGTTGCTTAGGAATTTTAAGGGCGAGGAGAGCACGTTAGACTCAGCAGTCGCCTCCCTTGAAGCCCAAGGAGAAGGTTTTCTTGATGAAATGACCCGGCTTTTCGGGATTAGCATAGAAACCGCCGTAAAGCCCATAGTATATAGAGAATATGCGGATAGAGCATGACGGTTTTCTCGATTCCTCTTTACTAAGAGGAAACGTAAAGATTATTCGCTTACGGGTGATTTCTTTGTTAGTGAGCATTTGAATGCAGGAAAGTTGCTGTCCTATTTATAGAATAGCTCTTACTGTTATTTTTCTTGTTCTTGGCGGATGCGCGAGCCAATTCCCCCCCCTGATCCAACAGCCATCATCGGGAAATCCTAGTCTAAGCGCGGTGCAAGAAGATATTTCTTACTATCAAGGCAGCTACGTGCGGTGGGGCGGCACGATTGCAGGTATTGAGAATAAAAAAGAGCATACGATACTAGAAATTATTGCCCGGCCACTGGAAAGTGACGGCCGGCCGAGGGAAATAAATATTGATCTGGGGCGATTTCTGGCTCGGGTGGAGAATTTCTTGGACCCAGAGATTTACCGGCCAGGGAGGGATATCACAGTCTATGGTTCCATAGAGAAGCCACTGAAAAGAGGAGAAGATAAGCCTTTACTTCCTCTGATACAGGTAAAAAGATATCATCTTTGGAAGCCTAGAAACTATCCTCCTGCCTATTATCCTTATCCGTATTGGAAACCCAGAGGCTACTATTAGTTAGCTCGAAACGGTACCCGTTGGCATGCATGTCGCTAACGGGATGTACGGTCTTATCTTTGTGGAACCGGTCCAAGGTATAGCTGAGGTGGACCGGGAATATTACGTGATGCAGGGCGAGTTCTATACCCTGGGGTGTTATGGTGAAGTGGGTCTTCAGCCCTTTGACATGGAGAAGGCGATCCGCGAGGAAGCCAAGTACGTGGTCTTTAATGGAGCCGTCGGCTCCATGTACGAGAAGCCGATTAAAAAAATGAAATGCTCCCGCAAAGAGCGTAGTTCATCCAGGCTATGTTGAACACTCATCTCCTGCGAGGCGCATTGGTACGGTTAATCAACCTCGGTGGCGTTCGGGCCCTGAAGTTGGATTGGGAAGGTCCACCGTCGCCGTGTTTAAGTATTTCAGCGCCCGGGAATGGGTCCAGCACATAAATTTCAGAGACTAACTATAGCCTCCAATCTAATTTACAACGATAGGCCCTGTCTACCGATCGTTTTCGGTGGTGGGCTGGTCTATCTCCTTTTGTTTTTGAAGCTGCTCTTCAACCCGGCGCAGCGCGGTATTCACGGCGAAATCATTGGGAAAGACATTCAAAGCGCGTTTATAATAGATAGCGGCTAAATCCAGATCCCTTTGATCTTCAGCCTTCAGGCCCCAACGAATGTAATAGTCGCGGATACGCTGAAGGCCCTTTGCAGCTTCGGGGTGATTCGGTGCTATTTCTAAAATTGCAGTATAGGATTCGTAAGCGTTATCGCTTTCTGGTGTGGTAAGTTTGAAAGCAGCCTCCTGCTGTTTAGCCTGGGCCAGCAGTAGGGTAATTTGTTGTTCTTGGGAGGATCGCTGTGAGTATCTTTTCGGTTCAGTTCTAGAGATGGTTGCCTTGTTCCGATCTTGTTGCGATTCTTTTTGGGCTAAAACCACGCTAGCTTCCGTTCCCAGCTTTGGAGAAATTTCGTCAGCACTTTTCTCTGGCGTGAGCTTAGGGCTGGAAGTCATCATCCCATTGTCACTATCAGAGGCGGTTTCCTGAGTAGCTGGATTTCTGTTTTTTTCCATGACAGTAGGGGGAGGTACGTCGCTAGCAATCATTTTGCCTTTCCCAAAGGAGTTTTCGCTTTTTCCCTCGGCTTTATTAGCCGTGTTTTTAGTGTCTTCGGTGGGTTCTGTAATTGCAGGAAGAGAAGCTTTTCCAGGGATTAATGCCGATAGATAAGCCCCGCCGATCAGGCCGACTATGAGCGCCAGGAAGACGCCTAGGGCCATAATAATCCATGGTTTCTTTTCTCCTGTTTGGCGTTTTTCCGGTAGAGGAACCGGAGTTTTATAATTATGGTCAGTGTTTGTGGGCTGAGGCGTTTGCTGCTCTGGGGAGAGAGGCTTATCTAAAGAAAAAGGTTTTTCGGAGATGGATTGTTTTTCTAAAGCTGGAGAATCGCTGCTTGGTGAAAAAATAATGGGAGAGGTCTCTTTAGTTGAATCATCGTTTTTTCTTTCCCTTGGATTAGTTTGAAACGCGGATTCCAGAGAGGTCTGAGACTGCTCGGTTATGGGTAAAAAAGCAGTTTCTGTACCTTTAGCCAGAGAGAGATTGTCAGAGAAATCATTATTGCCTAGCGCTAGCCATAGACTTCGGGCAACTTCGTCAACTATTTCTGAAGAGATAAGTTTTTTATCAGTGAGGCTAGCTTCCAAAAGCGCAGCGCCACAGAGTTGGTTGATAAGCTGGGGAATGCCGTGGGAAAGCCTTACCAAGGAGGTTATTGCTTCTGGGCTAAAGGGATTTTCGCCTATATAGCCGGCTTGGCGAAGGCGAAAATCAACATAAGGGCCAACTTGATCTGCAAGCAAGGGAAGAAGAGAGTATACTTTTGAAGTATTTTTATGCTCCACCAATAAGCGTTGATAATTGGCAGTGTTGCTTTGACTGGCTAGCACGATAAAGAAAGAGGGAGTTTCTGCTGCCGCATATCTCGTTAATTCGGAAAACACTTGCACTGCTTCTTGGGAAATGTTGTCTGCCTCATCTACAAGAATGACTGCCCGTTTACCTGTTTGAGAGATGTGTTTTCCAAAAGAGTCTAGGGTTGAGAACCTTGCGGTAACCGATTCAGCTTCATCTTTGGCGGTGATATTAAATTTACTCTGTATCAAAGCGAGAAATTCTTCAAAACCCAGTTTGGGGTTGTGAATGAAGATAACTGGATAGTTTTTCCCTAGTTGCTCCATAAAGCGAGTCAGGAGAAGTGTTTTTCCGACGCCAGGAGGACCGGAGACTACCGCAATGCGAAGCGAGCCTATGAGTCCTTCGAGTAGACATTTGCTTACTGCTTGGTGGAAAGGGGCTGGGAAAAAGTAGTGTGGATCCGGCACCAGCCGAAATGGATGGCTCTTAAGTCCGAAATAGTCTGTATACATAACCCGTTATGTTTTTATGGTCGTAAAAAAGTTTTCAACCCGTGAGAATTGTTACTAGCTCCATTGAAAGCGTATCATGGTAATACCATGAGGTATAAATAAAGTGGATGCAAAAGATTGTTGGTGTCGTGAACGGAAGAAGGATTTTATCAAGCGGTATTCGGGAACATCGGTTAAGGCGCCGTATTAGCGCCTATGGTAAATCTTTGCCTAATCGCGGAGATATGAAACTTTTCTTTAGGATAGGCTTTTTTTATAGAGGTTGGGCAAATAGGGCTACTCGTTTTTCGTAGGCTTCACGGGCAATAGCGATATCTTCTAAAAATCGCGGCAATTCTTTTATCAGAAGGGCTTGGGGGCCATCTACCAAGGCTTTCTCGGGGGCAGGATGAAAATCTGCCAATACCATATTGGCACCGGCGATGATTCCTTGTGCGGTTACATGCATGATATCCATGATTCCGTCAGGAGACTGGGCGCGGGAACCCACTGAGTGGGAAGGATCGATACGCACCGGCATTCGAGTTAAGCGTTTAATGGTGGGAACATGGGCAAAATCCACAAAGTTCCGATGAGGATCGCTAGCGCTAGTTTTCATCCCGCGAAGGCAAAAAATAACTCGGCGGTTGCCTTCGCTGGCTAGGTACTCAGCGGCATTAAGGGACTCTTCCAGAGTGATGCCAAATCCTCGTTTAAGCAAAACGGGGTATTTTTGCTGCCGTCCAGCGATTTTCAGCAATTCAAAATTTTGTGTGTTGCGAGTCCCGATCTGCAGCATCACGCCAGTAGGATGGCCGGTATTGCTCAAAGCCTCATCAATTTCATGAATATGAGATTCATGGGTGATTTCCATGGCAACGATTTTGATACCATATTTACCGGCTAGCTCGAATACATCAGGAAGGCAGCTTTTACCATGGCCCTGGAAGGCATAGGGGCTAGTGCGAGGTTTATAAGCTCCCATCCGGGTGCAAACTTGCTGATTAGCCTGTAAAGCCCGCATCATGAGGTCTATATGCTCGCGGGTATCCACGGCGCATAATCCCGCAAAGACATTGAAATTATTTTGACTAAAGAGGACTCCATTATATTCAAAATGGCTAGAACGGGTTTCATCTTTATGTCGCCCCAGAATACGATATTCTTCGGAAACCCGAACCACTCGCTCCACGCCAGGTAAAAGGGCAATCTCCTCGGAGGTAATAGCGCTAGTTTCTCCAATTAAATAAAGTTCGGTGAGTATTTGCTGTACCCCTATCTCTTGATGCTCCCGGATAAGGATATTGGGAAGATTGTGGAGGTAGCGCAGGGTCTCGCGGTATTCGTCAGAGTTTTTATCCGTATTGGGGCGCAGAATAATAATCATATTTAGTCTAGGTTGAGGGAGAGGAAAGCGTATTCTCTAAATTATGATTGCGCATTAATTAACCTCGTGAAGATGATAGTTTAGAAGATTTGAGGCCATGTTTTTGGATACGGTAACGTAAAGTTTCCCGGGTGGTTCCTAATGCACGGGCAGCTGCGGCAATGTTGTAATCATTGCGCCTAAGCACGGTTTCGATAATGTAGCGGTCCATCTCTTCAAGGACCATGCTGCCATCTAAGGGGAGGAAAACCTGATCAGGACTGGCTGCGGGCGAGGAGCCAACTGGAGAATTAGCTTGTCCTGGCAGTTGGAGCCATTGCTCAGGGAAAACAGCGTCTTCGGAAAACAGCACACACCGTTCCACCACATTGCGCAATTCACGCACATTGCCGGGCCAATCGTGGGCATGAAGTCGAGTCCACACTCTCTCCGGAATAATTTTGACCTGTCTGCCTGCTTCAGCATTGAATTCGGCTACAAATAGGGGCACGAGTTCCTCTAAATCCTCTTTAATTTCCCGCAATGCCGGCAAATTGAGACGAAAGACGCTAAGGCGATGATAGAGATCGCTGCGAAAATCTCCATGCTTGGCCATTTCTTCTAAATCACGGTTGCTGGCCGCCAGAATTTGTATATCAACGGGGATTTCCTTGCTGCCACCGAGGCGGCGTACCCATCGATCTTCAATAGTTTTGAGCAACTTAGCTTGCAGATCCAGAGGCATTTCGCCAATTTCATCCAGAAATAAAGTACCTCCATTAGCTTGCTCAATTAGGCCAGGATGGCGGGCTTTAGCCCCCGTAAAAGCGCCCGCTTCATGCCCGAAAAGCTCCGATTCTAGCAACTCCCGAGGTAGTGCGGCACAGTTGAGTTCCACCATGGGATGTTGGGCCCGCTCCCCTCCATAGTGCAAGATTCGGGCTGCCAAGCCTTTGCCCGTTCCTGTTTCACCGCCAATGATAAGGGCGCTAAAGGGCACTTCAGTTAGCTTAGCAAGTAATTTACGCACTTCTTGGGCAGATTGGCTACGGCCCACAAAGGCTTGGGGAGAGTATTGGCGATGGTGTTGCTGGACTTGATAAAATAAGCGTCGTTGGGCGCGGGCACTGCGGGCGGCGCTAGCTATTACTAAATCCAGGTGCTCTAGCTCACAGGGTTTTTCGAGAAAATCATAAGCGCCGAGCCGCAGGGCCCGCACTGAATCAGGGACGCTGCCATAGCCAGTGAGAAGAAGCCATTCGGCATGGGGGTGTTGCCCTTGGACGGCCTCTATCAGATCCAGGGCGTTACCATCTGGTAGGCTCATATCCGAAAGAACGAGGAGCGGATCAAAGTGTTGCTCCAAAAGTATGGAGCGTGCTTGTGATAAAGTTGTGGCCCACTCTACCTCCCACCCTCCACTTTGATAATGGCGTGAAAGTTCAGTGCCTAAAAGTATTTCGTCCTCGATAATCAGTAGTGTGGCACGCATGCTGCTGCTCTCCCTGGTAGGGCAAGATAAGGGTAACGCAAGCGCCATGGGGCTGTTTATTGGCAATCTGCACATGGCCGCCTACTTCCTGGGCAAACCGTTGTACCATGGTCAGTCCCAATCCAGTTCCCCGCTGGCTGCCGCTGACAAAAGGGCGGATACCGCCGTCAAGCATTTCTTGGGAAAAACCCGGTCCTTCATCACTAACTCTTAGGTAAAGTATCTCGTCGTTTTGATGGGCTTCCACTCGTACTTTGCCTGGTGTTTCTCCCATGGCTTGGGCGGCATTGAGTACTAGATTGAGCAGTGCCTGACGAAAGTTTCCTTCTGGCAGCCGGCAGCTTAAAGCTTCTGGAATCCTGCTTTCCAATTGTAGGTGAGCAGGTATCTGATAACGGGTAAGGGCCAGTAACTCTTGGACGACGTTGGCAATATGCAATTCAACAGCGGGTTGAGGGGTATGCTTGGCTTGATCGAGAAGATTATTTAAAAGCCGTGTCAGCCGTTTTAGCTCAGCACCTATCAAATCAAGGCGTTGAGCTTGATCTGGATCGCTGATTTCTTTCCGCAGGTTGCTGCAGCTCATTAGAATGCCCGCCAGGGGGTTGCGCAGTTCATGGGCAATACTGGCAGCCAGTTCTCCCACCGCCGCAAGCCGTTCTGCTCGAGCCAGACTGCGTTGTTGCCCTAGTAACGCCTGGGCGGCGGTTCGTATTTCCGCTTCTAAGGATTGGGCGCGAAGGCGGTTTTCCTTTTCTAATTCTCGCAGCCGAAGCACCATTTCATTGTAGCTGGTAAATACGGGCAGTAGCAGAGGATGTAAACGACGGGTAGAAATAGGTGTAAAATCTCCTTTGGCAAGCCTGGATAATAACTGGGAGAGATCTCCTAAGGGATCCAGAATACGGCGACGCAGAACCCACCCTCCTAGCAGTAAAATAGCGATTAAAGTGCCAACAGCGAGTTCTAACTCAGTACGGGTATCTTGAACGACTTCCGTGAGTATCTGTTCGTCCTGAACAATTTCCGCATTCAGTATCTCTTTCATCCTGTTTAAAGCTGGAAATAGCATGACAGGCTGGATTTGCTTCTGATCCTTAATAAGCCCAACGAGGAGAGAATGAAGCTGGCGTAACTTCTCTGGGGTTTCCTTATCTGAGTAGTAGTTCGCGTTGATAAGGTTTTTTACCTCCCTCTCTATTTCTTTGAGTCTATTGAAGCTCAGATCTTTATTCGATCCAGAGAGCTGTTTTAGCAAAATCTGTTGCATATTAAGGCTAACTTCTTGAAGACGGTAGGAATAGCTTATATAAGCGCGTACCGTTTCCAAGCGTTGCAAATTCCGCCAAATCATTCCCCCGAGAAGAATTAAAGTCAAAAACAATAACCCGAGTAAAATTAGCCCTCGTAATTGAGCGGTCCGGTAAATTAAACGTTTCACGTTCAGTGTTATATATAGGTTATAGGATTAAGGGAGGAATGGTTTTTTATATTGGGCTTCCTTATTGATTTTATTTCTTTTGTTTTTATAGATGACTACCTGTCCGTTGATCCCGCCCCCTAAAAAATAATAGCGGGCGGGTCTCTGCTGTGCGTTTTAGTGATTAAATTATTATTCTGTCCTTAGAATTTATAATTAATGTCAAATTGAACATTATGGGTGAAGAGATCATTGCCTCCTTCATTATTGATAAATTGGCCCAGGTAGCCCAACATCAGTCCTACGTCTTGGGTTAACTGATAGGATAACCCGCCAAAGGCCCGATTCTCACTAAATCCTTCTGGACCGAACTCATTTTTATTTAGGTAGGCAAGCACCTCATCTCCTACGTATACAGACAGATTTTTGACGTTAGGGATAGGGTGTTTCAGCATGGCAAGCTGGCGTATCCGGACAGCCACGTCTCCGCTGTTTTTTCCAGAAATGGCGACTCGTTGTTCCAAACGGGTTCGAGTCAGGGCGGTGAAATTACCAAATACTTTATCGCTCCATAGATAGTCTTGATAAGGACGGCTTTCCTGAAAGTGGGCTCCGCTTACCGGCTTTATCCAATCATGGGTATAGCCTAGCCAAATGCTGGAGTGCTCCGTTAGGTTATAACCCCCTTGTATCCAAAGTAGATTCTCGGTAAATCGAGGTGAAAATCCATTATCGCCAGGGAAACGGCTAGGATTAAGATCCTTATCGTCCCGGGTCCGGGCCTGATCGATAACCATCCATCGGAAATCTTTACCTTCAGGAGAAATAGAGCCAAAATCGCCGTGGAGAGTAACCGAGGTCCAGCTACCAAATATATTATCGGTATCCGCTAGGGCGGGCATGATTGTAAGGAACGAAATAAGAACGAAAGAAACTTGAGCTTTCAGCATCTTTATTTTCACTGGATGATTCTCCTTTGAGCAACAAAGTTTAAAATTTTTTTAGTGAGCCAAACTACTCAGTTAATGTCTAATTTAGGTGCGGCTGCTGGCTATTCTGGAGATAGTCTTTGAACTATTATCTCGACTCTCTCTTTTTATAAAACGCAAGGTAGCAAGAAGGTAAACTTTGGCAAACAGAAGGATAATATTCCATTCTCTTCACGCTAAAAAGGGGAGGCTACCAGCTCTTCTTGGTGTAAGCCTCCCCTAGTGTCTGTTTTAGTCTAACGCCGATAGCGAGTTGATTGAGGATGGTTGGAGTAGGCTTTAAGCTGATCGAGCCCAGTTAGTTCTATTGATCCTCCAGTTGCCTGATAGAGTTTAGCATAATGGTGTAGCGCGCTTTGAAAGGTGAAATCCGCTACTTTAGCTTCGGAGAAATCAACCGTGATTTTCTTGCCCTTTGGTAGTTGGCTTAACCGGCGTTTAAAAGAAAGAAAGTTAGTAAAGGTTGCTCCTTTTCTCACTTTAACCCGGTATTCATCCTTACCCTCATCACTTTGATCTACCGTTAAATCTGCTTTGAAAAGAGTAGACGTTGGCGCTCTCATCACGAGCAATTGGTAGAGGAATTTGAAAATAATACCAGCGAAAACACCGACAAGCAGATTAGTGAAGATACAAACAAGCAAGGTGAATATGAAATAGAGAAATTGATCCCGGCCAATTTTAAAGATACCAATGAACTCGCCGGGAGCAGCAAGTTTATATCCCACGAATACCATCATAGCTGCCAGTGCTGCAACAGGAATCATTTGCATGACTGGGGACAATGCAAAAACAAAAATCAGGATAAAGGTTCCATGAAAGAAATTGGCCCAACCGGTTCTTGCCCCCATCAGGACATTGGCTTTGCTGCGGACAATTTCAGCGATCATGGGCAAGCCGCCGAGAATACCGGAAACGGCGCTGCCTATACCCACTCCCCGGATATCTTTGCCGATATCTGAGTGCCGTTGATAAGGATCTAATTGATCCACCGCTTTGGCGCTAAGACCGGATTCAATGGCCGTGATAAGGGCGATGGTGAGAGCGGCGTACCAAAAAGCCCAGGTTAATATTTTACCGAAATCCGGGGTAACCGCACCGATCCAAGCAACGGCATCGAGGGGGTTGCCCGGTAGGGCTAGCAGCAGTTCTTTCCCTTCTGGAAGGTTGAGTTGTTGCTGCAAGGTTTCCAGATCAAAAAGCACGCCTGCGGGGATAGCAAATATCAGTACCCATACCGGGCTTGGAATTAATTGCACCCATTTGACTCTAATCATCGGGTGGATAGCCATGATGAGCAAAGAAACAAACCCTACGATGGCAACAGGGGGCAGCATTTTGGTAAAACCTTGAGGAATAGCGGCTATGGTGCCAACCACATTAGAGCCTAGAATTGAATGGACTTCAGGAATGACCCCCATCATGGGAAAGAACATTTTGGCCATGATAACCACCCCAATGTAGGTTAACATGCCATGAATCACCGAACTGGGGGAGACATCTACGAGTTTTCCTGCCCCGGCGGCACCAATTATAAAAACCATGATGCCGGCTACAAAGACCGCGGCGATAGCGTAAAGATAACCAGCGTGGATATCCCCTTGGCCGAGACTTTGGATAGCCGCCAGATTGGCTACAATTAGCCCGGCCGCCGGCCCATTAATGGTGACATAAGAGCCACTGATGCGGGAAACAAGTATACCGCCTACAATGGCTGCGATAAGACCGGCAAAAGCCGGAAAACCAGAAGCTAAAGCGATCCCTAGACTCAAGGGTAGGGCAATGAGAGAAATACTTAGCCCCGCCCTTAAATCGGCAGCAAAATTTTCCTTCAAGCCGGCAAAGCCTTTTCTAGGAGCCTCAAGGGTTTCAATGTGCTGTGCCATTTTCTATGATCCCTCGTCTTTTATTTGAAGATGTTTATTTAAATAATACTTAAACAAATTGATATGGACTGCTTTCTATAACCTTGTTGTCTCTGGATAAGGGTAATAGGAAAATCCAGTGTCAGGGCCTGTAAAAGCAAATTGATATCATAGTGCTACGAAAATCTCTACACCCTGATGCTATTTCTGTGCCATCTTCATAAGAGAAGAGGTAACCTCCTAAATATTCAAAAAAATAGGCTGATAAAGGCAGCTTGATAGCAGCTATAAAAATTATAAAATTGGTTTATTTAAACCGTTTGAGTGGTGGATTTCAACTATTTAAAATAGAAGGGGTGTTTTTGCAGGGCACTTTTTCAGAAATGCTTACTTAAAGGGATGGGCTAGCTTGGCTGGCTGTACAGTAGCGTCAAATTTCTTGGCCGATAGCACTTTTAGTTCCAAGCAGGCTTGTTTGAGGGAAATGTCATTTTCCAGAGCATAATGGGCAACTTTTGCTGCTTGGTCATAGCCGATTTCTGGAGTTAAGGCTGTCACTAGCATGAGAGATCGCTCTACATAATGTGCAATCTGGCCTCGGTTTGCTTGGAGCCCTTCTACCAAAAAGCAGGTAAAGTTATGGCAACTGTCCGCTAGCAGTGTTACTGAATGAAGCAGGTTGAAGACTAGCATTGGTTTAAACACGTTAAGTTCAAAATTGCCCTGGGAGCCGGCGATCCCGATGGCGGTATCATTGCCCATGACTTGCGCGGCGACCATGGTCATGGCTTCGCACTGGGTGGGGTTGACTTTTCCAGGCATGATGGAAGAACCAGGCTCGTTGGCCGGTAAGAGCAGTTCACCCAATCCACAGCGAGGACCCGATCCTAACCATCTAATATCATTAGCTATTTTCATGAGAGAGCAGGCCAGTACCCGTAGCGTTCCGCTGGCCATTACCATTCCATCATGGGCCGCGAGAGCGGCAAACTTATTGGATGCGGGAATAAAAGGAAGTCCCGTAAACTTACTGAGATAAGCGCTCACCCGTTCAGAAAATTGAGGTGGTGCATTTAGGCCGGTGCCTACAGCGGTTCCACCGATAGCTAGTTCGTAGAGTCCAGGCAGAGCAGTTTCGATTCGCTTGCGGTCGTCATCGAGTTGGGCCACGTAGCCGGAGAACTCTTGCCCTAGGGTTAAGGGAACGGCGTCTTGTAGGTGGGTGCGCCCAATTTTAACGATTTCTTTGAATTCCTCCGCTTTTCTATGAAGAGCATCGCGCAGCTTTTGCACCTGAGGAAGTAACCGTGTTTGAATGGCTTTGGCCGAGGCAAGGTGCATTGCCGTGGGAAAAGTGTCATTGGAGGATTGGGATAGATTAACGTGATCGTTGGGATGGATAGGATCTTTGCTGCCCTTGACTCCGCCAGCAAGCTCAATGGCCCGGTTAGCGATAACTTCATTGATATTCATGTTGGCTTGGGTGCCGCTTCCTGTCATCCAAACCCGCAGTGGAAAATGCTCGTTGAGCTTGCTGTCCGCAACTTCTGTGGCGGCTCGAGCAATGAGCTGAGCCTTTTCTTTCGGTAACTTGCCTAGCTCCGCATTGGTGAGGGCGGCAGCCTTTTTGAGGAGCCCGAAGGCTTCTATGACTTCCTGAGGGATGAGATCTTGGCCAATGGAGAAATAGATTAGCGAGCGCTGGGTTTGGGCGCCCCAGTAGCGATCAGCGGGCACTTCGATTTCGCCCATGCTATCGGTTTCAATACGTTTGGTGTGTTGGGTTGTATTCATGGGATGCTCCCTGAGGATCAATTCTAGTTCCCTAATCGGTAAAAAACATAAGGGGCTACCGTAAGCCAGAGGGGAATCAAAGGCCATAGGCACCCGGCAAGGAGATTATAGTCACGCAAAAATCGTTCCCAGGAGTGCCTTGTCCCATAGTGTGCCAAGAAAAATTCAAATCCTACCGTGAGTCCTAGCCAGATAAATCCCATCATCCAGGCTTGCTGTGCGGATTCTAAGGGCCACAGGTTGATTGCCACCCAGATATAAACGCTAAACAGGAGTAGGCCACTGGCGGTAGAAGCTTGGTGAGCGTGTAGTTCATCAAGGTGTTTAGAGTACCAGGATTTGCGGAGTATTCCATTGAGAAGGGCAATTAAAACCATGGGTGCCCAGGTGAAAATTGACTGTAGGATCATTGGTTTTCTGTCCCATTGTTCGGATCAATTTGGTATTTGAATTTAGCATAGCATAGGCAGCAGGGTGATAAAGGTAGGTAAGGATTTCTACCTTTAAATTCAACGTTATCCCCTGGCGTAGATAGACATTTAATCACTCACTGGGAGGAGAACAAAATGTAGTAGGGAAGAGGAGTAGTTAGCATACATTTTATGTAGTTATACGAACATAAAATGTATGCTAATTTGACTGCTATTTGTTTTTAGATAAATTCAATTATTAAATAATTAGTTGATTTTTATAGCTATATCCTTATTAGGCACGGAATTTCATATATCTCCTGCTGTGGAAAGAAAAAATCTACTAAGGAGGTTTGATGTCTTTCTTTAAGCGTTTATCTGCTAGTTTGACGGCCCGTATCGATCAGGCAATCAGTCAAATAGAGAACCATGAGACCATCATTGAGGTAGCTATTTACGAAGCTCGCCAGGTCGCTGCCAAAGCCAAGGTCCGCTTAGCTCGGGTGCAGCGTGACGGCGAGCAGTTGGAAGCCAAAATTACTGAGCTGCGAGAGGCTGAAATTAAATGGACGGAGCGGGCTAAAAAAACCGCCAAAGAGAGTGATAGGGAGGCCCTAGCGTGTCTCCGGCGTCGCCAAAGCTGCCACCATCAGGCCACCCAATTTAATTCAAACGCAAGCGATTGAGGGGGCAACGCGTACACTCGTCCCTTTTGCCACAGAGCTGATCGATAAGTTGCAAGGCCGTGGTTTTTCCATCTAGGAAGCTGGGCGTTATCTCGCTTTGTTTTATCAATTGCGCCGAGCCTATTTTTTTATTACCCATTCCCTGGTGGGGGATTCTTCTTCTATGACCCGCCTGCGCCACGCCGCCATTAATTTATCTCAGTTTCCAGAGAGTTTAATTGAATCAGAGTTATTTGGTTCCCGTAAGGGAGCTTTTACCGGCGCTATTGAGAATCATAAAGGTTTGTTCGAGTGTTGCAGTCCCCATGGGGCCTTGTTTCTGGATAAGATCGGGGATGTTTCTGTACCGGTGCAAATCAAACTGCTTAATGTGCTCCAGGAAAAACAGTTTACACCGGTAGGTAGTCATGCTTCGTTACGTTTTGCCGGACGGGTAATTGCCGCTACTAATCGTTCCCTTACAGCGCTGCGCCAGGAAGGGCGTTTTCGTGATGATTTTTATTATCGTCTTTCCTCTGATGTCATTGAGGTTCCTCCGCGGGTACGGATTCAGGAATCCTCAGTCGAATTAGAGCAGTTGGTGCAGTCATTAATAGAGCGGCTTACGGGCCAAACGGCCAATAGTTTAATTGAGCAAATCCTTCATACCTTGGACAAGTGCTTGCCTCGGAATTATGCTTGGCCCGGCAATGTTAGGGAGCTGGAGCAAGCGGTACGAAGAATTATTCTTACGGGGGAGTATCACGGAACTGAAACGCCCGTTTCTTATGGATCGTGGTTAAATCGGGCTGCTCAAGGTGAATTGAGCACCCAAGAACTGCTTGTCGCTTATTGCCAAATGCTGTACCGACGTCACGGAATTTATGAAGCCGTGGCTATTGCTAGTGGTCTTGATCGTCGTACCGCGAAAAAATATGTCCATTCCAGTGTTCATAGGGCGGAATAAGCGGCGGCTTTCGGTCTCCGTCTCCAGAAGTATTATGTAATTTTCCCTCTTTCATGTGGGGGCACTTAGGTTTCATGAGCGATGGCGTTTGCTATTGGATCATTCACTGACGGAGCAGGCGTTAACTTTATAAAGAGAATAAGGATTTTTATATTTTATGATCGAAATGTCTAAAATATCAAAAAGGGAACAGGCCAGGTGTACCGAAGAAAATTGGCCGGGACGGGAACGCTGCGTAGCTTGCCCTATTTATAAGCTTGTTACCTCTCAAACTGACCCGAAGATGCTTGCTTGGCTAGCACAGGTATTAGACCCTATTGAAATTCACCGTTTTGAGCCTGGAGAGATGGTTTGCAGGGTAGGCGAGAAAGGGCGGTATCTTTTTTCGGTCCGCGCGGGAATATTTAAAGCGGTGCGCTACGGCCAAGGGGGAGAGTATCGAATCGTGCATCTTTTTAGGAATGGAGAGAGTTTTGGTCTTGAGCTGCTGACCAACCCGCATTTCGATCATTCGGTGGTTGCCATAGAGTCCGCTGAGGCATGCCAGATTCCATTATCTGTGATTAGAACAGTAGAGGAGAAGGTGCCTGATCTCTGTACACCCCTGATGGAAGAATGGCATGACCAGCTTCGTCAGGCGGAGACGTGGATCGTGCAATTTTCAACGGGCACCGTTCGTAGCCGGCTAGCACGGCTGATTATTTATCTCTCGCTGTGGAATTCTGGAGAAAAGATCAACACGGTGCGGCTACTTCCTGGGCGAGAATTGGCGGCTATTCTAGGCGCTACCCCAGAAAGCATCAGCCGGGTAATTGCTAGGTGGAAGCGGCAGAAATTTCTTCAGCGGCTTCCAGAAATGGGCGCGGAAACCTATCGGTTTGATAGAACTCAGTTGAAGCAAGCAGCCGAAGATTCTTCAGCCTCTTCGTAGTGTAAAAGATAATTTTTATATATATTATATCTCTATCATTATGGCAAAACACCTTGTTTATAAATTGATAACGATCAATGTTAAGGTGCCAGCAGCCTGCTAGCATGCCGTTATTTTCTTAAAATAATATTAGGTCATGCAATTAGATAAACCGGCAGTATTTATAGTAGGAGTAGGCGAGAAATCGCATTATAGATTGCTTAATTTATTCCATTGCGCGGAGTTGATTGTAGAGGATTTCGAGACGGCTGAAGCCTTTTTGGATAGTGATTGCTGGAAGAAGCCAGGGTGCGTGCTATTGGAACTTTCTCTTCCAGAGGCAGATGGACTGGCTCTGCAGCGGCAGCTACACGCTGCGAATTCCAGGGTACCGGTAATCATGCTGGTAGATCCGGATGACATTGTTAACGCAGTGCAAGCCCTTAAACAGGGGGCCGTGGATGTGTTAGAAAAAACTGTCGGAGAACAAGCAGTATTGAATTCCGTTTTTAGAGCGGTTAGCCAAGCGGTTTTCTTCTGGGAGAAGGAAAAACAAATTGAATCTGCTCGTAGGCGCTTATCAAGCTTAACCCTTCGGGAGAAGCAGATTCTCGATTTAGTGCTTAGGGGGACGCTTAATAAAGTGATTGCCTATGAGCTTGAAATTAGCATGAAGACGGTGGAAGTCCACCGTCATAATATGATGGAAAAGCTCAGTGCAAAAAATTTGGTTGAATTAATAAATTTAGTAGCGACGGCTGGTGGGAGAGAAATTTACTGCCTCCAGCCGCGCGGAGCGGCTACTCTAGGCAGCCCGATCCCCCTCAGCATACTTACCCCCGCTACTTCTTGTTAACAATAACATGGACTGCAGCGGGGAAGAGGATTGACTATCTTTAAAAGAAGGTGCCCTCGAGGGGGGAGGAGGCGCTGGCATAGCGTCTCCGGGGGATACGCCCGGCCAGGTAGGCGTCACGACCTGCTTCCACCGCCTTTTTCATTGCCGAAGCCATCAAAATAGGGTTTTGAGCCCCGGCAATGGCGGTATTCATGAGTACTCCATCGCAGCCTAGTTCCATGGCTACCGCCGCATCGGAAGCGGTGCCAACGCCCGCATCTACCAGGATAGGCACGGTGGCATTCTGGACAATTTCAAGGATATTGTAGGGATTTCGAATGCCTAGCCCAGAGCCAATGGGTGCCGCCAGGGGCATGACCGCGACGCATCCCATCTCTTCCAAGCGTTTGGCGGCAATGGGATCGTCATTAGTATAGACCATCACTTGAAAGTCTTCCTTGATAAGCACTTCAGCGGCCTGGTAGGTTTCTACTAGATCTGGGAATAGAGTTTTTTCATCTCCTAGAACTTCCAGCTTTACCAAGCTATGGCCATCTAGCAGCTCTCGAGCCAAGCGGCAGGTACGTACTGCCTCCTTGGCATTATAGCAACCGGCGGTATTGGGCAAGAGTGTATAGCAATGCGGCGATATGACATCGAGTAGATTTGGCTCCCCCGGATTTTGCCCAATATTACTCCGACGAATAGCAATAGTGACGATCTCCGCGCCGCTGGCCTGGATAGCGTTCTGAGTTTCTTCCAGATCCTGGTATTTACCGGTGCCTACCATGAGTCGAGAATGGTAGGTTTTGCCCGCAACCACTAAGGGAGTATCCAATGTGCTCATTATCTCTTCCGTTTTGGCGTTTTGTGTTAAGGGACTAGCGGTAGCGCCAGAGTCTGAACCACCACCGATAGCGTAGACGATCTCCACTTTATCGCCAGATTGAAGTGGCCGCTGCGTATATTCGCTACGGGATACGATTTCCTGATTGACTTCCACGGCAAGCCGTTTTCCCTGGAGTTTCAGTAGGGCGATGAGCTCTGAAATCAGGCAGTTTTCTGGTACCTGGTGAATTTTACCGTTTAATAAAATTTCCATTGTGACATAACTAAGGGCTAATGTTGTCTATTATTAAAACATAGTCATTCATCTATTTCTTATTCTTAATGGGATCCCCTCTTTTTTGTGTTTACTAGCAAACGGTATTTTTGGATATTAGGGCCTCTCGTTTGCCTCTTTTTAGGGGGAGCAGTTCCAGCACAGCAAAATCAGAACCTGACGGGAGCTGCCTTCCTGTTGGATGTCCGAGGTGTTATCGGGCCAGCAACCAGCGATTATGTCCAGCGAGCCATGGCAAGAGGTAGCGCCGAGGGAGCGGCGCTGATTATTTTGCGAATGGATACCCCGGGCGGACTAGATACAGCCATGCGGGAGATTATCCAGGATATCTTGGCCTCACCAGTACCCGTGGTAGGTTATATAGCCCCCAGCGGGGCCCGGGCAGCTAGTGCTGGTACTTATATTATGTATGCTAGTCATATTGCTGCCATGGCGCCTGCTACCAATCTAGGGGCTGCAACTCCCGTACATCTCCCTATGGGTGGTCGGCTGCCGGAAAAAACACCGCCGCCAGGGGAGGGAGAAGAAGCCGGTACTTCCTCTGAAGACACCTTGACCCGTAAGGCGATTAACGATGCGGTAGCTTATATCAAGGGGCTGGCCGCTCAGCGGGGCCGTAATGAGAGATGGGCGGAGAAGGCGGTGCGGGAGGCTGCTAGTTTATCGGCTCAAGAAGCGCTAGAGATGGAAGTTATTGATCTAATTGCTAGAGACGTTTCTGCTTTACTCAAACGCCTCGATGGACGTACCGTCGATGTGGTGGGCGGCGAAATGACCTTGCAGACTACCGGTATGACGGTTATCCCGGTTGAACCCAACTGGCGGGATCGCTTATTGGCGATTATCGCTAACCCCAATGTGGCGTATATTTTGATGTTAGTGGGTATCTATGGGCTAATTTTCGAGATGGCTAATCCAGGTTTTGTTTTGCCGGGGGTGGTAGGAACGATTTCTTTGTTGCTGGCGCTTTATGCCTTTCAGGTTTTGCCCATCAGCTCAGCGGGTCTGGCGCTGATGTTATTGGGGATTGCGTTTATGGCTGCTGAAATATTTGTGCCTAGTTTTGGCGCCTTGGGAATAGGGGGGGTTATTGCTTTTGTAATAGGTTCGGTCATTTTATTGGATACTAATGTGCCGGGTTATGATATTTCCTGGCCCTTAATCGTAGCCGCTGCAGTGAGCAGTGCTGGTTTTCTCTATATGGTCTTGTTCTTGACGGCCCGTTCCCAGCGGCGGCCGGTGGTAAGCGGTCGGGAACAAATGCTGGGTGCGACGGGAAAAGTGACGGCCGTGTCGGAAGATAAAATAACTGTGCGCGTCCATGGTGAATTGTGGTCGGCTCAGGTGAGGGAGCCGGTCATATTGGGGCAGCGGGTACGGGTGATGGAGTTGGAGGGATTGGTGCTAATAGTGAAGCCGGAGCTGGAGGAGAATCTTCATGATTGAGACGTTTTTATATGTGCTGGCGATTGTCATCGCTTTTCTGATCCTCTCTATCCGTATTCTACGGGAATATGAGCGGGGCGTGGTTTTTATGCTAGGGCGATTTTGGAAGGTTAAGGGGCCCGGCCTCATTATTCTTATTCCCGGTATTCAGCAGATGGTTAAAGTGTCTTTACGAATTGTGGTGTTGGATGTTCCCAGCCAGGATGTGATATCCAAAGACAACGTGTCTGTGAAAGTTAACGCGGTCGTTTACTTTCGCGCAGTGGACCCCGAAAAATCTATTATCCAGGTAGAAGATTATCATCAAGCCATTAGCCAATTAGCCCAGACTACCTTGCGTTCGGTATTAGGTCAGCATGATTTGGATGAAATGCTGACGGAGCGGGATAAGCTCAATAACGATATCCAGGAAATTTTGGATGAACAAACTGACGCCTGGGGAGTCAAGGTTTCCAATGTGGAGATCAAGCACATGGATCTGGATGAAAGCATGATTCGCGCTATCGCTCAGCAGGCTGAAGCTGAGCGTTCCCGGCGGGCCAAGGTTATCAATGCGGAGGGGGAACAACAAGCCGCCGGCAGGCTGCTGGAGGCTGCCCGGATTTTGTCGGCGGATCCAAGGGCGATCCAGTTGCGTTATCTACAAACTCTTAAAGATATTTCTAATCAGCAAAGTTCCACCATTGTTTTTCCTCTACCTCTCGAGCTGATTACGCCGTTACTGGAAGCTACCTCTAAGCGGCAACATAAAGGGGGAGAGTAAGCGCAAAAGGAATTATTGATGGGAACTTGGTGGCAAGGCGCCAAAGCGCGCCTGAAACAGGTATTGCAGCCTTCCGAAGGGAGAGGGGAAGATCGTTGGCGTACTTTTTTACGGCACAAGGCGAAGCTTATATATGCGGTGTCGGGGGAATTTTTTAAGGGCGATCTCACTTTACAGGCGACCAGCCTGGTTTACACGACGCTGCTCTCTCTGGCGCCGTTGTTGGCGGTCAGTTTCTCTGTACTCAAAGCTTTTGGCATCCACAACGAAATAGAGCCGGTGTTGCATCATTTTCTATTGCCTTTGGGACCAAGGGGTGAGGAAATTACTACCAAAATTATCCAGTATGTGGAAAATTTGAAGGTAGGGGTGTTGGGATCGGTGGGTGTAGGACTGCTTTTTTATACGGTCCTTTCCCTTATCCAGAAAGTTGAAGGCGCTTTTAATCATGTCTGGCGGATTAAGGCGGAGCGTCCCTTTGTGCGCCGCTTTAGCGATTATCTTAGCGTACTCTTGATTGGCCCCGTACTGGTATTTTCGGCGGTGGGAGCGACCGCCTCGGTAATGCAAACCAGTTTTATTCAGACTCTCTTGGAGTTTGAACTTTTGGGTAAGACGTTGGTAGTGGTGAGTAAATTATTGCCCTACCTATTGGTTATTGGTGGCTTTACCTTTGTCTACCTTTTTCTTCCCAATACTAAGGTGAAGTTAGGCAGTGCTGTGGTGGGGGGCGTAGTGGCTGGCATACTATGGGAGAGTATTGGAATTCTTTTTGCCTTTTTTGTCGCAACCTCCACCAAATACGATGCTATTTATTCCAGCTTGGCCATCTTGATTCTTTTTATGATTTGGCTCTATATTAGCTGGCTTATTCTTTTGGTGGGGGCACAGGTAGCTTACTATCACCAAAATCCTCGCATGATAGGCTTGGCGCAGAAAGATCCCTTACCCTTGAGTAATCGCCTTAAAGAGCGGGTAGTATTGCTTATTCTGCTGCGAGTGGGAGAGGTGTTCCATCAGGGTTGCCCTCCGCCTACATTAGAGAGCTTGGTTAAGCAGCTTGGTCTTCCCGGTTATTTAATCGAAGATATTATAGAATCTTTGAAGAGCGCGCGTCTTGTAACTGAAACTGGTGCTGAACCTCCAGGTTACCTGCTGAGCAAAGATCCGGCTACCGTAACCATACGAAAAGTGCTAGATATTATTCGGCGAGCCGAAGAACGACAATTTCCTCTTGAATCGCTCCTCTTTAAAGCGCCTGCCGTGGATGGGATAATGGAAAAAGTTGAGCAAGCTTTAGATCAAGCCATGGAAAAAGCTACTTTAAAAGATTTAATAGGGGATAGACAAGAAGCTAGCTAGGTGGCGTGCGGCGCTGGTTTTGTCTAGGTAACGCCTTTTAGGATATGTTTGTAGACGTTACGGGTTAAGTTAGTGAAGCATAATAGCTTCAGGGCAGAGTTATTCGGGCTTTTTCTCCGCGTCGGTAAAATATGCCTATCCTACCGATAACCTGCACTAGCTCTGCTTGCGTGACCTGAAGAACATGTTTAATCATTGCCGATCGCTCTTCTCGCTCTGCATCGTGCATTTTTATTTTAATTAGTTCATGGTGTTCTAATGAGCCCGCAATTTCATCTAGCACGGCTTTTGTTATTCCACTTTGGCCGACGATGACCACGGGTTTTAGAGAGTGAGCTAGTGTGCGTAAATAGCGCGTTTGATTTTTAGTAAGAGGCATATAGCTGTCTTTAGTAATACTCTTAGGCAGTTCTTAGTCAAGATAGTATACGGTTAATTTGATGATGGCACCAACACGATTCTTGGATTTAACATTCGATAACCTCATTGGTGAGTGGTACTCATCCTGGGTCTCCTCGGCGTGGATTAAATAGTGATTAACCGGCTATTATTTCTAATATTTGAAGCTGATATTTTTAGTGAGATGGTGTGGAAGGGAGATGGTTATTGCGTTATAGTCTGCACTAGTTTTGTGGTAACAAATCAACCTTGGCAGGTATCGTTCTATAGCTGCTAGGGACTGGGATAATCGGCGGAAAGCGTATGGTAGCAACGGGCAGAGGAAGCGCTATTGCCGACTCGAACAAATAACAAATTGCACCTTGGGGTGCCTCTGAAGGTGGGCCGCAGATGTTCTCAAATGTCATTAATTTTAGCAAAACATTATATGCTATATTCCAGCTAGAGGCTGGGCCGCAAAAATTGCCTTCCTCACTTCCGCTCTTAGGTGGTAGTTTGATCCTTTATGTTTTATGTCGGCTATGGGTAGGAACCTTTGACTACTCGGCAGGGGCTGCGGGATTTTTGGGGGTATTCGACGCCGTTTTACTGGTTTTAATGGCAAGCGTGCCTCTGCTATTGCTTAAACGCGGTGATCGAATAGTGCAAACCGTGACGGCATTGGTCTGTGTCGGTATTGCGGTGAGTCTCGCCGATTTATTCCTTTTATTTCTTTTAAGCGATTTACCACTTCCTGTTTCTGAAGAGCGTATGGACGGACTTCTCAGTTTTTTGACCTTTCCAGTTCTGCTGTGGAGATTGCTCATGAATACTACCTTACTGAGGTATGCTTTATCCTGGGGTTTTATGAGTGCTTTCGCTTTAGCGGTAGGGCATTTAGCGGTTGTAGGTTTTCTGGGGGGGAGGTTGGCCTCTAGCTTGATGGGATAAGATTAGGTATCCGTTGTGGGACAGCCCACTTCTTTTTGGTTTTTACTCTGCTTCTATCAACGGTGTTTCTTGCAAAATAGAGGATGACTGTTGAGTAGGAGATATATCTCTGGATGAAGGAACTTCGGCCCTCAGCTATGCTGTCCATGGCCGTGTAGTTGCCAAGTACTTGGGTCAGTTACTCGCTATGCTTGCGATTCTGACCTTAGCTCCTCTGGGAGCATCGATCATTTTTAATGAATATGCGTTAAGCATTCGTTACCTTGCCATTGTCCTTGTTTTAAGTTTTTTGGCTATTCCTTTGGCGCGATTATCTGTACCTGTCCAAGTGCAGGTCAACGAAGCTTTAGTAGTGGTGGTCCTTACTTTTATCCTAGCACCGTTAGTGATGAGCTTTGCCCTTATGGGCGAGGGCCTCTCCTTTTTGGATGCTTTTTTTGAAGCTGTGTCCGCGATTACGACCACAGGGTTATCCACTTTAGCAAGCGTTGAGGATAAATCCCAAACTTTTCTGTTTGCCCGGGCTTGGATGCAGTGGTACGGTGGTCTAGGGATCGTTGTATTGTCTGTGGCCTTGTTAATGGGACAGCATATAGCAGCCCGGCGGCTCACTGAACCTATGGGAGGAGCTGATGATGGCTGGGTTACTACGGCAAGAGCTCATGCCCGGCGGATGTTAGTCGTTTATGGCGTGTTAACCGGCTGGGGGCTATGGGTCCTGTGGATGGTTGAGGGGGATTTTTCATGGGCTCTAAATTATGCGCTCTCTGCCGTTTCCACGGGCGGTTTTTCTCCTTCAGATAAAAGTTTGCTGGGGTTGGATACCAGTTTTGCTCGCTGGGCAATTATCTTATTGGCTTTGGCTGGAGCCATTCCCTTACCGCTTTACTATCTTATTTACCACTTCGGCTGGCGCCAAGCCTTGGGGAAGCGAGGATTGCGTATTTTTGATATGGAATTACGGGCCTTGGTATTGATTGGTTTGGCAGGCAGCGGAGTTCTTGCATGGCTTCTTTGTTCCTCGCTAGGTTTACCGTGGATGGAGAGTGTTTTCCAGGGCTTGTTGTTGGGATTTTCTGCCCAGACCACGGCTGGTTTTAGTTCGCTGGAAGTTGCTGAACTTGATTCTGGTTCAAAATTACTGTTGATAGGCATGATGGGTATAGGCGGGGGAGTCGGTTCTACCGCTGGAGGTATCAAGATATTGCGGCTATTGATTTTTCTGCGTTTGGTGCAATTCCTTATACAGGGCACCGCTCTCCCTCCTCAAGCCGTACATAAGCCCAAGCTAGCAGGAAGAATTTTGCAGGAAGAAGAAATTCGACAGGTGCTGTTACTGATTTTATTGTTTGGGATGGTGGTTTGGTGTTCCTGGTTTCTGTTAGTGCTATTTGGCGCGCTTCCGCTGGATGCGTTTTTCGAGGTGGTATCGGCGACGGGAACCGTGGGTCTTTCCACTGGTATTACCGCACCCGATCTGCACCCTCTGTTGAAGCTCTTGCTTTGCCTGGATATGTTATTCGGCCGATTAGAGATTATTGCGCTGTTGGTGCTTTGCTATCCCCATACCTGGATAGGGCGGCGCACTGGATCCTAAATAAAATAAGCAGCCGTTTGAGCTATGGTTGTTGACAAAAGGAGTAACTAAAACGATGCGCGCAGTTTTTGTTGGGGCAGGCTCCTTGGCCGTAATGACCGCCCGCTTGCTCTTGAAGAGAGGTCATGAGGTGGTTTTCATTGAGTGTGAAAAGGAGCGAGTGGATGCGTTAGCCGAAGAGCTGGATTGTGGTTTTTTGCACGGTGATGGTAGTAAGCCCGCTATTTTACGTCAAGCTGATCCAGCAGGTACCCATATTTTATATTGTCTCATGGATAATGATCAGGCCAATATTTTAGCTAGTTTGATGGGGCGGTCATTGGGTTTTCGCCGGGTAGTCACCAAGATAGAAGAGCCGGAGTTGGAGCACCTGTGCATTGAACTGGGATTAGATGATACTATTATTCCGGATCGGACTATTGGCCGCTATTTGGCAGATATGTTTGACGGCAGAGATCCCTTGGAACTTTCTACAATGATCCGGGATGTGGCTCGGGTATTCTCATTTGCCGTTGGGGAGAAGGATGAAGGTTCTATTGAAACACTTGATTTGCCCGAAAGAAGTCGAATAATTTGTGTGTATCGAAACAATGAATTTCTTATTCCCGAATCTGAGACCCAATTGAAAGCTAAGGATGAAGTAGTGATTATCACCCATCGGCAGAATTTAGCCAAATTGGAGGAGCGTTGGACTCTGCAGCGGCAGCAATCAATTTCTTAGATTTTCTTGAATTAGGGAAGCCGCTGTTGAGCAACGATTTTATAGTTGTCCATATTTCTAACCAAAATTTCCCCATAGTAGTACTCTAACCGATAATTTTCACCGGCTACGGCAGTAAAAGCGATCGTGGTTTTTTGGGTGGGGTGATCGCCCGGATCTCGGTAGCGGTATCCCACCGTAAAACGATGGGAGCCCGGGGGGACGGCTACTTTATTTTGCCAGAATTTTAAGCGTTTGCCATCAACGGCAATGATAAAAACGTTACTGAATACCACATTTCGGAAGTCTAGGCTTCCAGCTACATAAGCGAGCTGTTCAGTGGGCTTAGGAGATACTTGGTAACTACAGGCAATGATTAGAATGTTGGTGCACACAATAGCGGCAATTGTTCTATGGTTCAACTAGAGAGAGTCTCGTTCAGTGGTTTCGGTAAAGCGTTTCAGTTTCTAGGCTGCTTTTTTCATGATCAGTATTTTTAGCAATTTTTCTAGGGTCTCTAAGCGTGCTTGGACCGTAGGAAGTTTTCGGGTAAAGCGCAGCTTTTCCTGGCCATCGAGTTTATAAACGCTAGGCTGTGTCTGAATTAAATCAATAATGGCCATAGGATCCACTTTAGGTTCCGATTGAAAGTGAATCCGACCGCCATGGGCACCTGCTTCGATCTTGCGAATACCGATTTCATTTGCTTTTAAGCGGAGTTCGTGGGTAGCAAATAGAGTCTTAGTGGCTTCTGGCAATAGACCGAAGCGATCAATCATCTCTACCTGAAGTTCTGTCAGTGCTTGGTGATTTTTGGCGGTGGCGATCCGTTTATAGAGCACTAATCGGGTATGCACATCCGGGAGGTAATCTTCTGGGATCAGGGCGGGAGCATGGAGGTCGACCTCTGAACCTTGTTCCGGTGGTTGCTCTAAATCCAAGGCTTGCCCGGACTTTAAGCTATTGACTGCCCGTTCTAGCAGATCATGGTAAAGATCAAAGCCGATTTCTTGCATTTGCCCGCTTTGGTCTTTACCCAGTAGTTCACCCGCCCCCCGGATTTCCATATCATGGCTAGCTAAGGTAAAACCAGCACCTAGTTCTTCCAGGGACTCAATGGCATCTAGGCGTTTGATCGCATCTGCGGTCATGACCGAGCGAGGAGGGACAATCAGATAGGCATAGGCTCGGTGGTGAGAGCGTCCCACTCGTCCCCGGAGTTGATATAATTGGGCTAAGCCCAATTTATCGGCCCGATGGATAATGATAGTATTGGCGCTAGGAATATCAATCCCAGTTTCAATAATAGTAGTGCAAATCAGGACATTAAAACGTCGGTGATAGAAATTTAGCATCACCTGTTCTAGCTCCCGCTCCCGCATCTGACCATGGGCAATGCCCACTTTGGCTTCAGGAAAAAGGGTTTGAACTCGCTGGGCCATTTTATTAATGCTTTCTACTTCATTATGAAGAAAATAGACTTGTCCCCCTCGCTTGATTTCCCGCAATAATGCTTCCCGGAGAAGATTGTCATTCCATTGCCGCACAAAAGTTTTAATAGCTAGACGCCGCGCCGGTGGCGTGGCAATGATGGAGAGATCCCTGAGATTGGACAGAGACATATGGAGGGTTCGGGGAATGGGGGTTGCAGTTAGGGTGAGAATATCCACCTCGGTTCGTAGAGCCTTCATCCGTTCCTTCTGTCGGACTCCAAAGCGGTGTTCTTCATCGATAATTACCAATCCTAGATTCTTAAAACGGATATTTTCCTGCAGCAATTTATGGGTGCCAATCACAATATCTGCTCGGCCATCAGCAATACCACTGATCACTGCTTCTTGTTCTTTGCGGGAACGGAACCGGGATATAACTTCTACCCGCGCTGGCCAATCGGCAAACCGGTCTTTAAAGCTTTGATAATGTTGCTGGGCCAGGAGCGTGGTAGGCACCAGTACTGCCACCTGCTTGCCTGCTTGTGAGACAATGAAGGTCGCCCGCATCGCCACTTCAGTTTTACCAAAACCCACATCTCCACAGACGAGGCGATCCATGGGTTGATCTGAAGTCAAATCGGCAATCACCGCTTGGATAGCATCCGCTTGGTCCGGGGTTTCCTCAAAGGGGAAGGCGCGAGCAAAGGCGGTATAGTGAGAATCTGGGGTAGGCAGGGGCAGTTTTTTTCGAGCCGCCCGCTGAGCATAGATAGCTAGCAGTTCGGCGGCTACATCTCGGACTCGTTCCCGGGCCTTACGCTTGGCTCGTTCCCAATGGTTGGAACCGAGTTTATGCAGGGGCGCCGCCTCGGGAGTGGCGCCAGTATAGCGGTTAATCAGGTGGAGAGAAGAGACGGGGACATAGAGCTTATCTCCTCCTGCGTATTCCAACGCCATAAATTCGGTGCGGACTTTCCCAACTTCTAGGGTCTGCAGTCCTAAGTAGCGGCCCACACCATGTTCCTCATGGACCACTGGGGCGCCGATGGAGAGTTCTACTAAATCCCGAACTACCGCATCCGCATCACGGGTACGCTCCTTACGACGGCGGTACTGCATGGCTTGTTGGCCAAATAATTGAGACTCCGCGACCACGGCGGTCCGTGGCTCGCTGAGCAGCAAGCCATGCTGTAGAGGCGCAACGGTAATACCAAGACGTTCCTCAGCTTGCAGAAAAGTCTCCCAGTTTTCAAAGAAATGGGGCCGAATTCCACTGTCTTTGAATAAATCTCGCAAAGTTTCCCGGCGTCCTGCGGTTTCGGCGGCAAATAAGACCCGCCCCGTAAAGCTTTTTATAAATTGGTTGAGAGTTTTCAGCGGCTGGGAAATACGGGCATTGAGCATAAGCGAGGGCGGCGCCTCAGTAGAAAAATTTTGATAACCGGCTTTTTCCTCTACTTTTGAGGATTGTAGACTGATTCGAGGTAGGTGTTTAAGGGAGGAAAAGACCTCTCCGGCTTGCAGATAGAGTTTTGGGGGGGGTAGAAGAGGGCGCTCTATATCGTGGCGATATTGCTCGTAGCGAGCATTAATCTCTCTCCAAAAACTCTCAGCAGTGGTGTTGACTCCTTCCACAGTGACAGCCAGCGTATTGTTAGGGAGATAGTCGAATAGGGTATCAGTGTGGTCGAAAAAAAGCGACAGGTAATATTCTATTCCTGGAAAAGGATGTCCTTCGCTTACCTCTCGGTAAATCAAGCTGCGCTGAGGATCACCGTTAAAGGCGCCCCGATAGTTCTTTCGGAATCGGGTAATCGTTTCTTCTACCAGGGGAAATTCCCGGGCAGGTAGCAGTTGGATCTGTGCTACCGATTGCAGAGAGCGCTGGGTTTCCGGATCGAAGCTGCGGAGACTATCCACTTCATTATCAAAGAGATCGATTCGATAAGGCAGCGTGCTGCCCATGGGGAACAGGTCGATGAGGGAACCCCGAATGGCGAATTCGCCGTGCTCCATTACCTGGGAGACACAACGATATCCTCCCTTTTCTAGTTGCTTGCGCCAATTCTCCAGGTGAAGGTGATCGCCAGTTGCCACCAGTAAACTATGGGTTTCTAGATATTCTTGGGGCGCCAGCCGCTGCATTAAGGTGGAGACTGGAACGATCAATATACCACGCTCTAAGCGAGGTAATTGGTAAAGGGTGGCAAGCCGTTCGGAGAGGATATCCTGATGGGGAGAAAAAGTGTCATAGGGTAAAGTTTCCCAATCAGGAAAATGGAGGATGGGGCTATCTTCCTGGCCGTTGCGATAAAAGCGGAGCTCATCTTCCAACCGGTTTGCCGTAATCGTATCTGGTGTTATGACCAAAATAGGGCCCGGATGATAATAGGCGGAGGCCGCTAATACCAGACCAAAACTGCTTCCGTAAAGTTGACCAAAACGATGATGGTCACCAGCCTGTCGGGGTAAGACTGGTGCTAGAGAGGCGAGATTTAAAGCAGGTGGCATAGGAGAGTTCTGGCAAATTTATAAAAATTGCTAGATTCTAAATATAGACTAAAAAGCATCATATTATATCTCTTTCAAACTTAACTAACCAGAATTAAAGAAAATGATAGGCATTCTTTATTCCCTTCTTTGAAAGAATTCATATGGTGCCCGGGGCCGGAATCGAACCGGCACGGGGTTACCCCCAAGGGATTTTCTTACCAGCTACAGCTTTCGCTGCTGCACTTGTCTAATAAAATACCAAATACATTTGTGGTCTGGACTTTATCTTTACCTTATCACTAATCAAATAATTAATGATTTAGGTAGGAGCCGTCAAGTCTCTACGCTTTCCTTTAAGGCTTAGCTCGGGATTGCCACCATCCTAAAACTTGCTGAGGTTTCCCCGAATTTGACTCCATTCACACTAGGGGTTTCCCACCTAGGTGCTCAAATTATTTAAGTCCCTTGCGTCTACCTATTTCGCCACCCGGGCTCTACTACAAAAATTTACACTCTTTAAGCACCATATATAAAGAAGAAAAGGAATCGAAATGATCGAAATGGAGGCTGGGGTCGGAATCGAACCGGCGTCCACGGCTTTGCAGGCCGCTGCATAACCACTCTGCCACCCAGCCTGAAGCAAGTTAGCTAATATTACTAATATATGAGATAAATTTAATCGTACTATTTGGAGCGGGAAACGAGACTCGAACTCGCGACCCCAACCTTGGCAAGGTTGTGCTCTACCAACTGAGCTATTCCCGCCCATAAAGCGATAATTATTGTAACAGCGAACTTTTCTATGTCAAGTTAAGCTTGATCTTCTATCCGCCCCATTAATGCCGGCCAAGCAGCATTGAGATAAACAATCATTGATCCTAGCGTTAAGGCAACCGCAATATAGAGAAGAATTAAACCGATATCCCATACCGGAATAGGGCCGATAGGATTCTGATAAAGTAATAAAAAAACAGCAATCATCTGAAAAGTAGTCTTAAATTTTCCTAGCATAGAAACAGCAACACTAGCCCGCAGCCCTATCTCCGCCATCCATTCCCGCAACGCCGATATCGTAAGCTCCCGACCAACAATAACCGCTACTGAAAGAGCCATTGGCACAGAAGGGTGACTTTGCAAGAGTAATATCAAGGCGATGACGACCATTAGCTTATCGGCAACTGGATCTAAAAAGGCCCCGAACGGTGAAGTTTGCTGCCAACGTCTTGCTAAATAGCCGTCTAACCAATCAGTAACAGCGGCTATACCAAATAATATTGCGCAAATTTCACGGGCATTGGGTATAGGAAGGTAAAACACTGTCACCAAAATGGGGATAGCTACAATACGCAAAATTGTCATTACGTTGGGGATCGTATAGATGGGCATAAATTTGGCCCTTTCCCGCTTAAAAAACCACGGAATCCTTACCTTACCACAACCGCTATTCTCCATTAGACTTATTTTTAACTATCATCTATGAAAAACGTCATAAATACGCTGAGCTAATTCCAAGCTAATTCCCTCTATTTGAGCTAGATCTTCAACTCCTGCCCGTGTTATCTCCTGCAATCCACCTAGTTGAATCAATAGCTTCCGACGACGTTTGGGACCTAATCCAGATATTCCCTCTAAAAGGGAAAGCTTACCCCCCTTAGCACGGCGTTTACGATGGCTAACAATAGCAAAACGGTGAGCTTCGTCACGGATATGTTGCAATATATGTAAAGCTGGAGAATCAGATGTTACCATTACCGGATTCTCATATCCCGCCAAAAATAAGGTTTCATTCCCTGCCTTACGTTCAGGCCCTTTCGCTATACCCAACACGGTGATTTCTGTAATGCCTATTTCTTTAAGAACTCTAAGCGACTGATTTATCTGACCTTTACCACCATCAATCACGAGCAAATCTGGAAATACTCCCTCTTTTTTTTTAAAACGCCGCATTAACGCTTGACGTAAGGCTCCATAATCATCCCCTGGAATGATCCCTGTGATATTAAAACGACGGTAATCAGCCTTACGGGGACCCTCTCTATCAAATACTACGCAGGAAGCCACTGTAGCCGTTCCTTGAATATGACTAACATCAAAGCACTCAATCCGTTGTGGGAAGTTTGCTAAGCTTAGTAATTGCTGTAAGCTTTTAAATCGTGCGGTAATGTTCGATTTCTCTGCGAGATGTTGATTTAAATTAATCTTAGCATTGGCTAAAGCCATTTTTATCCACTGCACCTTGGGACCACGAACTGGCTTTATCAAAGCAATCTTTCTTCCCGCCTGCTTGCTTAGTACTTCAGTTAACAAACCCATATCTTTAGGCTGGTGGCTTAATATAAGGATGGGCGGAGTCTCTCGATTCAAATAATATTGTGCTATAAAGGTAGAAAGTAACTCTTCTGGTGTTAGATTTCCTTCAAGCTTAGGTAAGAAAGTCTTATTTCCTAAATTATGCCCACCACGAATAAAAAAAACCTCCACACAAGCCATTTTCTCCGTAAGAGCGACCCCAAGCACATCAATGTCTTTTTTTTCACCGCTTATATACTGACGTGCCTGTATTTGGCGTAAGCTAGCAATTCGATCCCGGTAATAGGCTGCTTGTTCAAAAGCAAGTTGCCCGGAAGCTTCTTCCATACGTATTACCAACTCATTGATAACCTGTTGATCCCGCCCTTTTAAAAACATCACTACGTGTTGAATATCTTGACTATAATCTTTTTTACTGATTAAGCCCACGCAAGGAGCAGTGCAGCGTTTGATCTGATATTGTAGACAGGGACGAGAACGATTACGGTAAAAGTTATCTTCACACTGGCGTACGGGAAAAACCCTCTGAAGTAGTTTCAGCGTTTGCCATACCGATCTAATATTTGGATAAGGGCCGAAATATTGGCCAGAAACTTGTTTCACCCCCCGATGAAATCCTAAACGGGGAAAATCGTCAGCAGAGAGAAAAATGTAAGGGTAACTCTTATCATCCCTTAATAATACATTATAGCGAGGTTGCAGAGCTTTAATAAGATTACTTTCTAGAATCAGTGCTTCATTTTCCGTATGAGTCACAGTAATTTTGATATCGCAAATTTGCTTTACTAGAACATGAATTTTAGGTGCTAATTTGGAATTTCTAAAATAACTCTTTATCCGCCTTTTTAGGTTTTTTGCCTTACCAACATAGAGCACTTTTCCTTTGGCGTCTAGCATACGATAAACACCTGGGCAAGGAGTTAAATTCCTCAGAAAATCATCAATATCGAAATTTGCCATATTTCCGGCGGTTATCTTATTTAAAATAGGAAGATAAAAATAATGAAGTTTTCATGGTTTAAGATCTTTTTAACTTTTACTGGGCTGTTGATGTTTATGAATTTTTTAAATGTACAGGCCGACGTAAGTTCCTTAAATGTAAATGTAAAGACCAAAGATTGCTCAGTAGCTCAATTAGCTGGAAGATGGGTTCTCTCAGAAAGTGGAACACATGTAGCTTTCGGAGCGGTACCTTTTAGCCAAATAGGTTGGTTTTTACTAAAAAAAGATGGAACAGGTAAAGGAGAGGCATTTCTTAGTGTTAATGGGCAGCCTCTCCCTCCCATCCCTCTAGAGATACACTCTATAAAAATTAAACCGAAGACTTGCGTGGGTAAAATGGAGTTTTTTGCAGGAGGAGAACTTCGAACAATTACCTTTATTCTAAATGCTCATTTCCAGGAAATTCAGTATATTAGCACTACAGGAGATATTACTACACTAGGGAATGCTAGAAGAAATAAATAGCACTAAGAATATCACCTCGTGCAACTAGCTTTTAAAAATGGTGCCGAGGGCGAGACTCGAACTCGCACGGTGTTACCACCACCAGATTTTGAGTCTAGCGCGTCTACCTATTTCGCCACCTCGGCACATAACATACTATTATATACGAATTTTAATATCCGAAAAGAAATAAACCTGTAATTGTAGCTGATAATGCTAAATTATATGTTATGCAGCTAAGCGATTTTACTTATAACCTCCCCAAACAGTTAATTGCTCAATATCCACCCAAACGGCGTGGAGAGAGCCGTTTATTATCTTTAGAAGGCGCCTCTGGAATCGTTAAAGATCGGCAATTCATCGAGCTTCCTGAGTTATTATCAACGAAGGATTTATTAATATTTAATAACACTAAGGTAATACCAGCCCGGATTCAAGGAACTAAAGATAGTGGAGGTAAGATAGAAATATTAATAGAACGATTCCTAGATCAACACCGAGCTTTAGCTCATATACGGGCAAACAACCCCCCGCGAGCAGGGCGGCGTCTGGTGATGGAGCAGTCAGTAGAAGTAGAAGTAAAGGGCCGAGTTAAGGAGTTATTTGAACTACGCTTTCTAGATCCCCGTCCCTTACCGCAGCTCCTTGAAGCAATAGGTCAAATGCCCTTACCTCCCTATATTCAACGGAAAACGGTACCTGTTGATAAGGAACGTTATCAAACCATTTATGCTTCTCGTCCAGGTGCCGTCGCCGCTCCAACGGCTGGCTTACATTTTGATAAGCCACTACTAAAACGGTTACAAGCCCAGGGAATACGATCAGGTTATATCACTCTCCACGTAGGAGCGGGAACTTTTCAGCCAGTACGGGTTAAAAACATCACCCAACATCAAATGCACTCGGAATACGTGGAGGTGTCAGAGCAAATTTGCGCTCAAATACGAGATACTCAACAGGCAGGAGGGAGAGTAGTGGCAGTAGGAACAACGACGGTGCGGGCACTAGAAGCTGCTTCTGCGAAAGGGGTTATCGCACCTTACCAAGGGGAAACGGAGATTTTTATCTTCCCTGGTCATCGATTCCATACTGTGAATGCTTTAATCACTAATTTTCATCTGCCGGAAACTACATTACTTATGTTGGTGTGCGCTTTTGCAGGCAGTGAGCACGTATTAGCTGCTTATCGCCATGCGATAAAAAAAGGTTACCGTTTTTTCAGTTATGGCGATGCCATGTTTATTACTGAAGCTAAAACAGGCTGACTATGCCATTAGGAAAAGTACGCATCGTATTGGTAGAAACCACCCATCCCGGCAATATTGGAGCAGCGGCGCGAGCCATGCGTACCATGGGATTATGCCACTTATATTTAGTCAATCCAAAGCGCTTTCCCTGCGCTGAAGCTACAGCAATGGCTTCGGGCGCAGATAAATTACTAGCCCAAGCAAAGGTTTGCACCAGCTTGGCCCAAGCAATAACGGGTTGTCAAAAAGTATTTGGACTGAGTGCCAGGTCTAGAAGTATTTCCTGGCCAGTGCTAAATACACGGGACTCTGGCGTCCTCGTTGTCCAAGAGGCCCTAAGAGGAGGAGAGGTAGCAATAGTATTCGGCCGAGAGAATTCAGGGCTTTCTAACCTTGAGCTAGATCGTTGTAATTATTGGGTTCATATTCCAAGTAATCCAACGTACAGCTCCCTAAATTTAGCGGCGGCGGTACAGGTGATGGCCTATGAGGTCCGGATGGCTTCCATGATGGATGACTCCCGGCACTCCGCAGAATCGCCATCAGCCTCTATAGGGGAGATAGAAGGTTTTTTTAGACACCTAGAGCAAACCTTAATAAAGATCGATTTTCTTAACTCGAGTAATCCCAAGCTTTTAATGCGACGCTTACGCTGCCTGTTTTTTCGCGCTCATCTTAATGTACGTGAAATCAATATCTTACGGGGAATTTTAACCGCCGTCCAGAAAAAAGCGCAGATCCCCGAAGCTGCGATGAAAAAATAATAAATTTTTATGCAGCCGCAAGAAAGAATAGCAGGAGTCTGACCGGCATAGCTGGATTAGTCAGGGGAAGAGGTACCCTTTTTATGTTTAAACGCTTGCAAGAAGAAATAAAGTGCGTATTTGAGCGGGATCCCGCGGCACGTAATGCCTTTGAGGTAATTACTACCTATCCAGGATTCCATGCCATTGTATGGCATCGACTGAGTCATCGACTGTGGAATTTAGGAGCTAAATGGCTGGCACGGGCTATTTCTACTTTAAGCCGCTGGTTAACCGGGATCGAAATTCATCCAGGGGCTCAGATTGGGCAGCGTTTTTTTATCGACCACGGAATGGGCGTAGTAATCGGCGAAACCGCGGAGATCGGGAACGATTGTACGCTTTATCATGGGGTAACCTTGGGAGGAACCAGTTGGCAAAAAGGAAAACGGCATCCTACTTTAGGAAATAATGTGGTAGTAGGAGCGGGCGCTAAAGTTCTTGGACCTATTCACATAGGTAGTGGAGTACGGATAGGTTCTAATTCAGTGGTAGTTAAGAGTGTTCCTGCAAACACCACTGTTATTGGAGTTCCGGGGCGCATGGTTCAATCGAAAGATCAACGCAGAGAGGCCAAGCATCAAGCAATGGCCAAGCGTATTGGATTTGATGCCTATGGCACCCCCCAAGATACGCCTGATCCAATTGAACGGGCTATTCATGGCCTGATTGAGCATATTCAGCGTTTAGATGAACGTATTGAGCAAATGACGGCCGAGATTAAGAATTTAGGAGGAGATCTTCCTGGGGAACACTTACCTAGTTTAGACGAGGAACAAGCACGGCAGGTTGCCGAGGATAAATCAGCAATAGCCAAATAGTTGACTAATATAGTCAGTTATGTAACTCTTTGGCTAACAGAACTAGGGAACGCTTAATAACATGCGGCTAACAACCAAAGGTCGTTATGCGGTGACCGCGATGCTGGACTTGGCTTTACATTATGAACAAGGTCCGATTAGCCTAGCTGATATTTCTCGCCGCCAAGGGATTTCTCTCTCTTACTTAGAACAACTCTTTGCTCGGCTACGCAAAAAAGGTTTAGTCGGCAGTGTTCGAGGTCCGGGGGGTGGTTATCGCCTAAGTCGTGAAGCGGGGAAAATCAGCATAATCGATGTTATCACTGCGGTTGATGAAAACATGGACGCCACGCGTTGTGGGGGATTAAAAAACTGCCAAGAGAACCAGCGCTGCCTTACCCATGATCTGTGGGAAGATCTCAGCCGGCAGATCTATGAATTTCTTGCCCGCATTACTTTGGGTGAACTAGTTCAGCGTGATGACATCAAAAAAGTTGCGATGCGGCTGGAGGATGCTGTTTCGGTAAACAGTGTTGATCGTGCCGTACCCGTTGTTATTATAGGTACAAATCGTATTTCTTAAAAATGGCAATTTACCTCGATCATAATGCAGGCTCTCCGCTGGATGAACGGGTATTGGATACCATGCTCCCCTACCTTCGTGAACAACAGGGAAATCCTTCTAGCGTACACCGCTACGGTCGTATTGCTCGAGAGGCCATAGAGCAAGCTCGCATCCAGGTAGCCGCCTTAGTACAGGCAGCACCCTCCCAAGTTATTTTTACAAGCGGTGGTACTGAAGCCAATAATTTAGCCATATTTGGAGCGATGGGTCCCCATCCTCAAGGTCACCTTGCAATCAGTGCAGTGGAACATCCCTCTCTTCGAGAGCCTGTATTAGCTTTACAAGCACAAGGAATTAAAATAACTGAAATTGAAGTGGATTCCGAAGGAAGAGTAAACCCCTTAGCTCTAGGGGCAGCGTTACGTCCCGATACTCGTTTGGTTTCTATCATGTGGGCGAACAATGAGACTGGGGTTTTACAAGATATTACTACTTTGAGTGAAGAAGTGCGCATCCAAGGAAGCTTATTTCATACCGATGCGGTCCAGGCAGTAGGAAAAGTGCCCCTAGATTTTCACCACAGCGGTGTTCACCTTATGAGCCTTTCTGCTCATAAAATGGGAGGCCCTAAGGGAGTAGGTGCGCTAATTGTGGATAGTAGCGTAGATATTTTTCCGCTTCTGCGAGGAGGTGGCCAAGAAAAAGGCCGCCGTAGCGGTACCGAAAACGTGGCTGCTATTGCAGGATTTGGCAAAGCCGCTGAACTTGCAAGTCTAGAGATGAATCAACGTGCTCGCGACTGGTCTCAATTGCGGGAATATCTAGAGCAATCCTTACAGCAGTTGCCGGGGATTGTCGTCTTTGGAGAAAAAGCTGAACGCTTGCCTAATACTCTATTTTTTACTGTACCAGGAATAGAGGGAGAGACTTTGTTGATGGCTTTGGATAAGGCGGGAATAGGAGTCTCTAGCGGTTCCGCTTGCGATAGCAACCATCACCAACCCAGCCACGTATTGTTGGCTATGGGGATAGCACCAGAACTAGCGCAAGGGGCGATTCGTGTCAGCATCGGGGTGGATAATAATTTGTCCCAAATCAATGAACTGATTACGGTATTAAAAAGTCAAATAAGTAAACTTCAGCGGATGTTATTGTGCGATGTTGGTTATGGCGTATAAGGAGAGGGTAAAAAGATGGCAATTACAGTTACAGCTTCTGCGTTAAAACAGATTAAGAAGGTTCTCTCACAGCAAGAAAATGTAGAAGGCCTGCGCATAGGCGTCAAAAAAAGCGGCTGCTCAGGATATGCCTATGTGCTTGATTTCGCAAAACAGGTAAAATCGGAAGATACTATTTTTGATCATGACGGAGTTAAAATCCTAGTTGATAAAAAAAGTCTGAATTTTATTGACGGTACTGAATTGGATTACCGGCGCGAGGGTTTGAATGAGAGCTTTAAATTTCAAAACCCAAATGTGGCCGGAACTTGTGGTTGCGGAGAAAGTTTTAGCATTTAACTTTATTTGTAATGAAATATCACCCTTGATCAATGATCAAATATCTAAATTAAATAACTTTCCTTTGTAAATCAAGGGGTTAATAAAAAGGTGCGGAACCCCAAAATTGTTTACGTAAATGCGCAAACGCTTGCAAAGGGAGCAAAAAGTTCCTCTCTTTTCCTTAAGCTATTTCACGTTATCACGGCCTCCCCTCCGAGTGAAATAGCCCCTATCTTATGTCAGCGATAAGCCCACTCAGCTTGTCGAATCCTTTATCCCAACTAACTACTTTAATCTAACCTGTGAGACGTTATTGGATTTTAGCCCTGCTAGCCATGGGCCTAGGTTTGGCGATCCCATTCAGCTATGGTGGGCTGGCAGTTTTTGAGCGTCTTGGCCAAGTGCCCCTTTGGCTCCCTCTGCTTACCCTGGCAATGATCGTGCTTGGTTGGAATTTTAATGCTGCTAAACTGCGGATTTTAGTCTCTGCGGTAGATACTAAACTCTCACATCGAAGCGCGCTCGGAACGGTTATGGCATGGGAATTTGCTTTTTCCGCTACTCCTGCAGGGAGCGGCGGAATTGTTAGCTATATTTACCTTTTAAATAGATACGGTGTGAAAACTGCTCATGCAGCAGCCATCTTTACCATGGAGATGGGAATAGACTTATTGTTTTTTATTACCGCTTCAATCATCGTAGTGATAAAGTTGGCTACCAATGTGGCCTATGATATTCATCTCGGGTTTGTTTTGGTGGTGGTATTGCTCACCGGTGGGATGGGGGTAATGTGGATTCTGGCTCGGCAATATCAAAAATTGTTGCGAGTATTTGGCTATCTATTAAAATTATTCAAGGTCTCTACTCCCCGTCGCAAGCGAGCAGCGCGCTGGATGTTACGTCTTCGCCATGGTCTAATGCTCCTCTTAGGACTCCCTCGACGGCATTTATACGCTGCTTATCTCTTCTGTGTCGCTCATTGGCTGTTACGCTTTAGTGTTCTTTATGTTCTCCTTTTAGGCCTAGGCGAAAATGTGCCCTGGCCTTATCTATTTATTACCCAAGTATTAATACTGACCCTGGGACATTTCACCTTCTTGCCGGGGGGGAGCGGGGGAGTCGAATTGGGATTTGGGGTGATGCTAGGACCTTTTCTTGATAGCGCCACACTGGCAACTGCCCTTGTTCTCTGGCGTTTTGCTACCTTTTATTGGTATCTTATTGCTGGCGCACCGGTATTTGTCGCAGTAGCAGGGCCAGTGATATTTCAAACCTTAGCCCAAGCTACTACTAAAAAGTCCTTATAAAAAAATTTTAGGGGCTGACACCTGATTTTAAATAAGTTAGGAGTTAGTCTGTGCGTAAGGCATTGTAAGTTAGGGTGTTACCAGCAATTATTCCTGTTGGCACAGTTTGTTGCAGGTACACCAATTAGAATAGCCACCGAACAGCAAAAGCGTGCCGCGCAATTTTGTGGCGGAGTCAAGAACGAGGTCGAGGCACAGCGGGTAAAATCTACACTGCATCTATTTCTAACGCGCAAAAAAAAATAAGTGCTGAGTTCGTGGATGAAGCTCTGGAGTAGGTCTATGAGCAGTGCAACGGCTGAAATACTTTTATCAACAGGAATATAATCCTCACTTCTTAGATTAAAGCAAAACACATCCATTCTGTGGGGTAGGATCATGAGCGTAGGCAAGAATATCAAAGGATTACGTATAGCCGCTGGACTGACTCAAACCCAGTTAGCCAAAGAAGCTCGTATAAATCAAAGCGGCTTGAGTAAAATTGAGCGTGAAGAAAATGAGAGTATCACGTTACCTACGCTTAGAAAAATTGCCAAGGCGCTAGATTGTAGCGTTGTTGCGCTTCTGGAAGATAAAGATAAAGGTAAGAAGCTAAGGGAGCTCACTTAATACTTCTTCCTTGATGAAATTGCCTTAATTGAAAATTTTCAACTTATGAGCCGCCATGCGTACATTCAAAATGAGGTAAGTAAGATCACACGCTGCCTCACAAGGCATTAAAGAGAAGTATTGGAGTCGGACGTCCGACTCCAGGATAGAGCAGGGATAATTCTGCTCTTCGAGCTTAAAAAGCTAATGTGTGACGATTATCATTTTATGTCCATATTATTCCTTTCCTGAATGATCGCAAGCTGCCCCCGTTCTTTGTGGTAACAGGGGTAGAGAAAATTTGCTAGCCGGTTTTTTCCTCTCCCTGCGTTTACTAGTTCGTTGCCGACTGGGCCGCTACACTACTTTTTCCTTGGACGATATTTGGTACCTTTGTAGACCCCTACGAATCTAACTCACGATAACTTAGCTTATCGTAGGTTTATTTTCATACGAAATTCTTAGTGACATAGCATTATAATGTGTAATATTTTGTATTATGTAATAAAATACCTTATAACATGTGCTCCAGCGAATCTCCATGAAGGGGAGTGCTAAACCTTAGCCCAGACCCATCAAGTAAAAAAGCAAAAGGCTAAGGATACAAGAGAAGATAGAAGCGTTGACGGCATCACACCAAAAAGCGGAGGGCAAAATAGAAGGGAGGCAAAGCGAAAACTGGACCTTGGCCCAGGAACTATAAGAGAAAATTCAAGACTAATTTTAAGCGGGGATTATTGCAAGAGATAACTTATAAGATGAGAGTGAAAACACCGTTTAAAATACCTCACCATTTTTTTGTCATCTTGGTTATTTTTTCATTTATGGCAATACCTACCGCAATTGCTGACATTACTGGCTATGCGATGGTACAAAAGGATGGCTCACTGAGAATGAGCAGAGGAATAATTCGTCTCTATGGCATTTACATTCCCTTTACGGAAACAACCTGCCGCTCATTTTTGCAACCAAGGCGTTGTATGCCACAGGCTGCCTTAGCTCTAGACTTCAAAATTCAGGGATTTATCCACTGCAAGGAACAGGGGATCAATCAAGATGGTAGTATCAGCGCCATTTGCCACGCGAATTATACTTCCGTTTCCATGGGGGAAGATCTCGCATCTTACCTACTAAGGCAAGGTTGGGCGCTAGCCTTGCCTTATGCTCCCTTCGAGTATCACGCACTTGAAAGAATTGCACGGTATAAAGGCTTCGGGATATGGGGATTTCCTGATACGATTATCCGGTAATTTTTCCTGAATAACTCTCTTCTGGAAAGACCCCGGAAAATACGAGGTCTTTCCTTGAACTCGAAGTGGTTTAATTGAGAAACTACTCATCACCACCAAAAATTCCTAAGAGATGTAACAGACTTAGGAATAAGTTATAAATCGCCACATACAGACCGACAGCGGCCATGATATAGTTAGTTTCGCCCCCATTAACAAGTAGGCTGGTCTGAAACAAAATAAAGCCTGACATTAACAGGATAAACATAGCAGAAACGGCCAAAGATAAAGCGGGAATTTGGAATAACATAGCAGCTAGTCCCGCAAGGAAGGCCACTAAAATACCTACCATCAGAAAACCGCCAATAAAGCTGAAGTCTTTACGGGTTGTTAGGGCATAGCCTGAAAGACCGAAGAAAATAACGCCAGTACCCCCTAGTGCGAGCATCACTGTTTCATGACCATTAGGTAGACCCAGATAAAAATTAAGAATGGGCCCTAATGTATAGCCCATAAATCCGGTAAGAGCAAAGATAGCCGCTAATCCCCATGCGCTATTGCGTAGCGCATTAGTCAGAAATAATAAACCGAAATAGCCTATCAATGTAATTACCCAATGCACAGGGGGGGCATTAACCGCCATGGCAACTCCTGCAGTGACAGCGCTAAAAAGCAGAGTTGCAGCAAGAAGGGTATAAGTATTACGCACCAATTTATTGGTTGTGGATATCGAAGAGGTTTTCTGTAAAACTACTTGATTATTGTAACGCATCGCATCATCCTTACTCTAAAATTAGGAGTTTCGCCAAGTGTGACAACCGCTTAGCGGTTTAGTTCTTAGCTTACTAGTTTTATTAAAAATAGCAATAGTTGAGTTTCTTTGTTATCTTTATGACGATTATTTGGAGGGCTGGCCGAGAGGTTGAAGGCGCTGGTCTTGAAAACCAGAAGGGGCGAAAGCCCCTCCAGGGTTCGAATCCCTGGCCCTCCGCCATACGGAGGATAGTAAAATTTAACTATGCAAAAGACATATAACGATGGGCCCGGATTGTTAAGAGAAAGGGAGTAGTTTCAATGGTGGCGTCATTACGCCGTAGCCGTGACCCTGGTAACGGTGGCTCCTCTGGAAGAGGCCGAAGACGAGGAAGGCGATCATAGCGAGTTGACGGATAAAAAATAGGTAATACCGCCCGTTTTTGTCCCCGTCGCGTTGTTTTCTTTTCTATAGTCCAGGCAATATTAGCGCGAGGATGAATATGAGGAGGGTTAACAATAGCTAGACGCTCATTAGAAACAAGTCGATCTAAGCGAGATAAATCAGCTTTAATTAATACAGGGTTACCCTGGACCTTTTCAAGACGTGCCTCTAAGCGTCGTCGAGCTTCTTCTATATCAATGCTCTCAATTTTTGGCAAACGGCTCCAAATAAAACTTACTGACTCAGGCGTTTGTTCTAAAATCACGAATTTTCGTGTCGCCTGCCGCCTATGTAAGCGTGCATGCCCCAAAGATGCGAGAGCAATTTTAATTAGAGGTCGTAATAAGAAAGTACCCGTTTCTTGATTTTGTTCTTCGATTTTAATTCCATCTATACTTTTTAGAGCCTTTTGTAAATCAGCTTTAGCTTGATTAGCATGGCGGATAGCCTCTAAAGTAGCACAAGAAACGCCAACTAAGGCAGGGCAAATACGGGTAGAAACTGGATCCTGGCCATCCCGATAATCAATTGCAGTAACTATTTGACGAACTTGTAGGCGGGCTTTAGAAGGATCTTTCTCATGCCAGACCCATAGAGGATAGCTTTCTTCTTCTTTTAATAGCCGATCAAGTACTCCTAATTGAGCCTCTAAGTGATGCATCGCAGTAGCAAGAGTAGCACGGAGCTGGCTATTTACATTGTTCATAATAATATTATAGTAATACTATTTAACATAATATGTATTATGCGAACATTTATTAAAATAAAATTAAAGGACCTATTCAATCTATGAAAAAAGATTACTCAGACCAGTTTCCCCAGAAAAAAGGGATTATATATCTTAATCACGCGGCTGTTGCACCTTGGCCTCGCAGAACCGCTGCAGCGGTTAAAAACTTCGCTGAGGAAAATGTCATTATAGGGGCTTTGCGTTACCCTCAATGGCTGGAGACGGAAAAAAAACTACGGAAATTAGCCCGCCTCCTAATTAATGCCCCCTCAGCAGATGATATTGCCTTAATTAAAAATACTTCAGAAGGCTTATCTATCGTTGCTAGCGGCTTAGACTGGCAAGCTGGCGATAATATCGTCACGAGCAATCAAGAATTTCCCTCTAATCTTATTCCTTGGCAAGCATTAGCAAAACGGGGCGTCAAACTACGTGAAACAAATTTATCAGTAGAACCCACACCCGAGGACTCATTGTTAGCTCAAATAGACGAACAGACTCGCCTGCTGACTATCAGTTCAGTCCAATACGCATCAGGACTAAAGATGGATCTGGAAAAAATAGGCCAATTTTGCCGACAACGAAATATATTATTTTGTGTCGATGCCATTCAAAGTTTAGGATCGCTAAATTTTGACTGTCAAACTATTCATGCTGATTTTGTAATTGCTGATGGCCACAAATGGATGCTAGGTCCAGAAGGCATGGGAATATTTTACTGTCGCCCCGAAATAAAAGACCAATTACAGCTTCATCAGTTCGGATGGCACATGGTAGAAGCAATTGGAGATTACGACAACAAAGATTGGAGTATCGCCCGCTCCGCACGACGATTTGAATGTGGTAGCCTAAATATGATAGGTATTTTCGCGCTCAAAGAAAGCTTAGATTTATTAATTAATCAAGTTAGCATAGCCCAAGTAGAGCAGGCAGTTCTTGCAAACACGGCTTATCTCGTTGAAAGAATCCAAACTGAACCGAAACTCCAATTATTATCCTCCAGTTCTCCAGATCGGTATTCCGGCATTGTTACCTTCAAACACAAGAAAGTAGACTCATCTATTCTCTATCACCACCTAATAGAGCAAGGAGTAATATGCGCTCTACGTGGAGGTGGTATTCGCTTTTCTCCCCATTTTTATACGCCCAGGACGGGGCTTGTACAAGCCTTAAATTTATGCCTGAACGTTTAAAACGTCAATATAAACCAAGAGTATATTCCCTAATAGTACTTTTGCCTAACTCAGCTAATCACCTTTTGCCTTATCAATCTCAAGTTTTAGCAACTCTGGATTAACGATTTGAGGTTTACCTCCGCCTCCTGTTTCCATAAAACCTATGCCAACCATTAGAAGAATAAATGCAGCCACACCTACAGCGATATAAATTAACTGCTTATCCATCATAACTCCTATTTATTTATCAAATATACTTGATTAATTAGCACTCAAGCAGGCAATGCTGCCTCAGAGAATAAGGAAAAGAAATTTTCTGTTGTTAAATCTTCAAGATCCGCTAAGGAAATTTTCCGCAGATCTGCCATACATTGAGCCACATAGCGAACATAAGCGGGTCGATTGGGCGTACCCCGATGGGGTACTGGTGCTAAGTAAGGAGAATCGGTCTCTATTAGTAAACGATTAGATGGGATTTGGGTAGCTACTTTCCGCAAGACTCCTGCATTACGAAAGGTAATAATTCCAGAAAAGGAAATGTAAAATCCCAAATCTAAACCTTCTTTTGCCGTTTCCCAATCTTCTGTAAAACAGTGAAGGACCCCTCCTACTTCATCTGCGCCCTCCTCTTTCAGGATACGCACAGTATCTCTCTTAGCTTGTCTAGTATGTATAATGAGTGGTTTTCCGCATTCTTTTGCTGCTGCGATATGAATCCGCAACCGTTCACGCTGCCATGCCAGGTCCCCTTCGCTACGAAAATAGTCCAAGCCAGTTTCTCCAATTGCCACCACCTTTGGAGTAGCCGCTAATTCCAATAATTGCTCTACAGTAATCTTAACATCTTTACTAGCATTAGGGTGTATTCCGACGGAAACCGATATCTCAGCATATTCCTGCGCTAATGCACGAATATCAGGAAAAGTTTCTAAGTCTACTGACACGCATAGCATGTGGCTAATGCCTGCTTTTCGAGATTCCTCCATCACAGAATGTACTGAACCATCAAACGGAGTCAAATCAAGCAAATTCAAATGGCAATGAGAATCGACCAACATAAAAGGCTATACCATCAATTTTATAAGGATATAGCATATATACTACCATTTACTACATCGTATGAGTCGATTTTTCAGATTTAAGCATGCCTGCTAAATAAGTCTCGATTTTATTCCGAGCTGCACTACCATTGATATCATTAAACTGAATACCGATCCCTGCGGCGCGATTACTCTGAGCTCCTCTCGGAGTAATCCAAACCACCTTGCCCGCAACGGGAACCTTCTCTACCTCTTCCATTAAAGTAAGCAGCATAAAAACTTCATCCCCTATACAATAATTTCTATTGGTAGGGATAAATAAGCCTCCATTTCTAGTAAAAGGGATATAAGCATGGTAGAGAGCATTAATATCTTTAATGCTCAAAGATAATATACCTTGCCGAGGAGGTAAAGAAGAACTGGACTGATTAGGTATGCTCATGATTAACCTTGCTAAAACATATTAACCACTGAATGAGTATTTCTTCTAGTAAGAGCTGAGGATTAATATTAATTTGCCCTTTCCATATTTCCCGATTGCAACTAGCCTTCTTTAACAAAGCAAAGAGCATTTCAAAAGATGCCCTTCGCGCAAGCAGTTGAAGCGAATTAGCAACATCGTGATTTACCAAAAATCTCTTGGAGACTCCGCTTCTGAGACGAATTGTATCTTCTACTAACGTAGATATCCAATATAGCGGCTCTCCCAGGTTATCCTTAAGGCAACTTCTTACCATCTCAAAAAGATCCAATTTACCTTGAGTCAAAGAAAAAAGATTATTGATGAACTCCTTACGGTAGAATAAGAAATTCTGTTCTACATACTCTAAAGCCCGCAAAGGCCCCCCTCCGGATAACCTTAGCAAAGTTACCGCATCCAGATTCATAGAAGGAGGGAGACGTTGCTGTAGCCACATTTTCACCTCTTGCGATTTAGAAATCGTAAAAAATAACTGTTGACAACGACTACGAATAGTGATCGGTAAGCGTAAGGACGCAGAGGTAATAAGAAGCAAAACGGTTCTACCAGGAGGTTCTTCTAAAATCTTAAGTAAACTATTAGCAGCACTCAAGGTCATTTCTTCGGCAGGATAAATAATAACTGTCTTAAATAATGATTGCCGTGCCTTAAGTGCTAGGTGGGAATGGAGTTGCCGGATCTGATTGACTGAGATCGTTTGCTTTCCTTCTCTGGGAAAGAGAGTCAAATTGTCAGGATGACTGCCGGCAAGCTGCAAGCGACATCCAGCACAAGAACCACAACCGTGGCCTCCTTTTTGCGGATATTCACAGGATAGAGCCTGAATCAAGTTAGATGCAAAAGAGCGTTTTCCCATACCCTCTGGACCCATTAACAATATGGCGTGGGGCATACGTTTTGCAATTTGGGATGCCATAAGACTATTCCAATGCGATTGATGCCAAGGGTAAAATTCAGGCATCACGATTTTCTTCCAAGAATGCCATAATTACTTTCTGAATAGCTTCCTGCACCCTTGTTAAAGGTAGCGAAGAATCGATTAGGCGATATTGATCCGGATATTTTTTAGCTAAGGAAAGATAGATCGTACGGGCACGATCAAAAAAATCAATTTTTTCCTGTTCAAAGCGATCTAGTTGCTGGCAGCGAGTCGTGGCCCTTTGCAACCCAAGCCTCACGGGAACATCGAATAAAAGGATTAAATCCGGGCGTAAACAATTAAGAGCCCAGCTCTCAAGTTTTGCAATACGCGACAAAGGAAGCTCCCGCCCTCCCCCTTGGTAAGCATAGCTGGCACTTGTAAAACGATCACAGAGAACCCACTTTCCCGCTGCTAGAGCAGGGAAAATCACTTGTTGCACGTGTTCTACACGGGCCGCAAACATCAATAGGAGCTCCGTATCGGCAGACATACCTTCTAGTCTCGGCGACAATAATAATTCCCGAATCTGTTCTCCCAAGAAAGTACCACCAGGTTCACGAGTAACAATAACATTTTTCTCTGTGCTCTGAAGTAACTGCTGAATAAATTTAAGCTGAGTACTTTTCCCGGCTCCCTCAATACCCTCAAGCACTATAAAACGACCTCTTCCCATGGCTTTTTAATCTATTAGAATAGAGATTGAGTCCAGTGTATAGTTTTGGAGCATGAAAACGAGATGCCGCAAAATCCAATGCCCTCAACAGACAGGCGAAAAAGAGAAGAACGTGTTATTATGGTCAATGATTATTTTTCCTGACCAATTGATAGTTTCGTACTGCTTCCTTATGTTCTTTAAAAGTAGCCGAAAAATGATGGCTGCCGTCACCACGAGAAACGAAATATAATGATTTCCCTTCTGCCGGGTGCAACGCTGCCCGTAATGCTCCTAGACTAGGCATACAAATAGGCGTTGGAGGAAGTCCCGAACGTGTATAAGTATTATAAAGCGTATCCTTTTTTAAATCCTGGCGCCGTAAATCTCCATCAAAGCGGTTCCCTAGACCATAGATAACTGTCGGATCGGTTTGCAAACGCATTCCCCTTTGAAGACGTCGCACGAACACACCAGCAATCAAAGGCCGTTCTTCGATTAATGCGCTCTCCCGTTCAATAATGGAAGCTAGTATCAAAGCATCGTAGGAGCTTCGGTAAGGAAGCTCAAGCTCACGGTTTTCCCATTCATGGGTTAGATGATTTACCATAAATTGATAAGCGCGCCGTAAGAAATCCACGTCGGAAGTACCAGCGGGAAAGAAGTAGGTATCAGGAAAAAACCGACCCTCTGGATGTTCATTAGGATAGCCCAGACGTTTCATAATCTCAGAAGCTGGTAATTGCCGATTCAATGTTTGTTGAAGATAAAGACTGTTTTGGATAGCCTTTCTTACCTGTGGAAAAGTCCATCCTTCCACTAAAGTCAAGCTATATTGTTTGACCTTACCTGCTACAATTTGGCGCAGCAATGCCGACGGTGTTGTGGCCGCCTGAATATGGTATTCGCCAGCCTTGATGTCCCTAGCTATCCCCTGCCAACGGGCTAGTAATACTAAATACAGAGGGTGTTGCTCTAAAGCTTCCCGTTGATACAGTTCGGTAGCAACGGAATGTATTGTGGCACCACTAGGAATTACCAAATTCAAGCCTTCTTGGTCTATCTGAAGCGGGATATGAGTAAAGCGATCATATTCAAATTTTAACCATACTATTCCTAACCCTACCGCGATTCCTGATAGCGCTAATAAAAAGAAAAAAGATTTGCGCATGATCGCCTAACTATTATTTAATTAGAGTGGAGAAGTTGGATCTGGATTAGATGCTGTAAGTGTTGTGTTAACGGTCCTAACGGATATTGAGTCTCTCCAACACGGCGTACCGGCCATATCCCTATTAAACTGTTACACATAAAAATCTCTTCCGCGCTTCTGAGATCCGCTAATATTAATGGACGCACTATCGTTTTTAGCCCCGAATTAAAAGCCTGTTTTAGTATAAATTCTCGCATGACTCCAGCTACACCACAGCCGCTTAAATCAGGGGTTTCTAGGAGGCCGTTTTGAACAATAAACAGGTTACTCATAGTTCCTTCAACGACGTGCCCTTGGCTATCTAACATTAATCCTTCAGGGATCATTGGATTTTCCCATTCGCTTCTAGCTAGTACTTGTTCCAAACGATTAAGATGCTTTATGCCTGCTAAGCAGGGATTGTAGCCTAATGAAGTGCGGCAAACTCGAAGGGTAATCCCGTACTCCATAAAAATGGATGGATAATTTGGCCAAGGATGCAGCGAAAGAATGCGGGTAGGTTGAGGTTGCGATGGCGGTTGATAACCGCGTCCCCCGCTTCCTCGAGTTACTACGATTTTCAATACCCCTCGGGAAACTCCCTGACAAAGCTTGAATATCTCTTCGTCCAAAATTCTCCGCGCTATTAGCGGTATCGACAAACGGCGACAGCCGTCTTCTAATCGTTTTAAATGGGATAGATAAAGTATAGCCCGTTCATCACGGATAGCGATTGTCTCAAATAAGCCATCGCCATATTGCAAACCTCTATCGGCAACCTCAATGCTAGAAGCAACCTTGCCATTCACAAGGATCATTAAAGGTAAAACCAAAGATCAGTACCACCAGGCAGAGGCTCACTCCAATTGGCGAAAAATCAAAGACCCATTGGTACCACCAAATCCGAAGGAGTTAGAAACAACAGTCTTAATTTTCATTTCTCGGGCAATATTTGGCACATAATCCAAGCCTTTACACTCTGGATCAAGATTAAAAATATTGATCGTAGGAGGAGCAATTTGATCGCGGATAGCTAATACAGAAAATATAGCTTCTATTCCTCCCGCAGCACCTAGTAGATGTCCCGTCATAGACTTGGTAGAACTCACGGGAGTTTTTTGAGCATGGCTTCCCAAGACTGCTTTAATCGCAAGAGTTTCTGCGCGATCACCGGCAGGTGTAGAAGTGCCATGAGCGTTGATATAATCAATTTCTTCCCCATTGATATGGGCATCTTTCAGGGCATTCATCATACAACGAGCGGCTCCTTCGCCATTCCTTGGCGGCTGGGTCATATGATAGGCGTCAGCACTCATTCCGAAACCTACTACTTCAGCATAGATTTGAGCTCCACGCCGCTTAGCATGTTCTAGCTCTTCTAGGACTAAAACGCCGGCGCCATCGCTTAGAACAAAACCATCCCGATCTTTGTCCCAAGGCCGGCTTGCTGTTTCCGGTTCCTCATTACGAGTAGATAAAGCACGAGCGGATGCGAAACCACCTAGACCTGTGGGAGAAGTCGCCATTTCAGCACCACCAGCTATCATTACCTTTGCCTCGCCACGCTGGATGATACGTACTGCCTCACCGATATTATGGGTGCCAGTGGTGCAAGCTGTTACAATGGCGATATTAGGACCCTTCATCCCATAAAGGATAGATAGATTTCCAGCAATCATATTGATAATGTTGCTCGGCACAAAGAAGGGAGAGATCCTACGTGGCCCCCCTTGGAGGTATGCATTATGTCCAAGTTCAATCCCATGCAGCCCACCAATACCCGAGCCGATGGCAACACCCACTTGAGTCGCATTCGCTTCGTTAATTTCCAGTCCTGAATCTTCAAGGGCTTGCCTGGCCGCAGCGATGCCATAATGAATAAAGGGATCCATTTTACGGGCATCTTTTAAGGGAAGATAATCCCCGATCTCAAATCCCTTTACTGCCCCCCCAAAACGAACAGGAAAATTCGTAACGTCAAAACCGGTAATAGGTCCAATACCACTCTTACCCGCTAATAAGTTGGCCCAAGATCCTTCAACATCTACTCCCACTGGGCAGACTATACCAAGGCCCGTAACGGCGACCCGTTTATCAGACAACAATTCACTCCCTTTTTTAAATAAAGAAACGCGGCCGCATTACGGTATCTCCATGATACGGCCTGGCCTCTTGCCTTGGATCAATAAGCAATATGCTTATCCTTGGCGTTCTTTAATATAATTAATAGCTTCTTGAACGGTAGAAATCTTTTCCGCTTCCTCATCAGGAATTTCGCACTCGAACGCTTCTTCCAGCGCCATAACAAGTTCTACAGTATCTAATGAATCAGCTCCCAGATCATCTACAAAAGATGACTCATTAGCCACCTCTTCAGAATTTACGCCTAACTGTTCAACCACGATTTCTTTAACTCGGGTTTCTATATCACTCATAATAGTTTATTCCTCTAAAAAAACAGCCTCACAGATTTATCTGCGGATGCTAGTTTATCGGTAACCTCCTAAAGCAACAAGACGGTAAAAGTAATATGATTTTAAAACTCTTAATAATAACTAAGCCATATAGAGTCCGCCATTAACATGTAAAGTCTCTCCCGTAATATAACTCGCCTCTAAACTTGCAAGAAAAGCTACCGCAGCAGCAACTTCCTGAGCTTTGCCTAGCCTGTTTAAGGGAATTTGTGCTAGCAACATTTCCCGCCGAGTATCCGCAAGATCGCGGGTCATATCAGTATCTATAAAGCCTGGAGCCACAGCATTAACGGTAACCCCTCGGGTTCCTACTTCCCGTGCAAGCGCTTTGGTAAAGCCTATCATGCCCGCTTTTGCGGCAGCATAATTGGTCTGTCCGGCATTTCCCATTACACCGGTCACCGAAGTAATGTTAATAATGCGTCCCCAACGGGTTTTCATCATACCTCGAAGACATCCTTTTGAGAGACGATAAATAGCCGTTAGATTGATGTTAAGAATAGTTTCCCATTCTTCATCCTTCATACGCATTAGCAGATTATCACGGGTAATACCCGCATTATTTACTAAAATAGCGGGAACACCGAGCTGATCTGAGATAACTGCAAGCGCTGAATCGATTGAAGTAGGATCAGAGACATCCAATATTATCCCCATGCCTGGCCATTCCCGCTCAGCAAGGAAAGCACTAATTCCTTCCGTACCTTCCTTTGAGGTGGCCGTTCCAACCACTGTTGCTCCTTGAAGAGCAAGCCCCTCGGCAATGGCTCGACCGATTCCCCTACTCGCTCCGGTAATTAAGGCGACCTTACCTTCCAACCTCATAGATTAATCTCCTCCCGTGATACTTAGTGCCTTCTCAAGACCAATCGGATCGGACATAGGAAGTACTGTCATACTCTTATCAATTCTCCTGATTAGTCCCGTCAACACTTTTCCGGGCCCGCATTCAACTAATACATCTACTCCTTGGGATTTTAACCAGGCTATCGTTTCTACCCAACGTACGGGGTGATTCACCTGCCGGGCTAAGGCATCGCAAATAGCACCAGGATCCTCATTAACAGCTACATCTACGTTATTTACTACCGGAATAGACGGAGCTTTAATCGAAAATTTCGATAGGCGCTGGCGAAGCCGCTTTGCTACTGGCGCCATAAGCTGGCAATGGGAAGGAACACTCACGGAAAGAAACACAGCCCGTTTTGCCCCCATTTCTTTAGCTTTACTCACCGCTCTGTGGATGGCATCAGCATGCCCGGCAATCACCACTTGCCCTGGTGCGTTGAAATTGACTGCTTCCGCCACTTGCCCCTCGGAAGATTGCTCACAAACACCCTTGACGACATCATCAGAAAGACCAAGAATAGCGGCCATTGCACCTTCCTCCTCTGATACTGCCTCAAGCATATAGCGCCCTCGATCTGCAACTAAGCCTATCGCTGATACAAACTCTAGAGCTTCAGCGCAAGCCAATGCTGTATATTCCCCTAAACTGTGCCCAGCCATGAAATCCGGGCGTCGCCCTCCTGCGGTGCACCAAATTCGCCAAACAGCCATCCCCGCCGCTAACATAGCAGGTTGGGTATAATCGGTACGATTTAATTTCTCCTCTGGCCCTTTTTGCACTAATTGCCAGAGATCATACCCTACAGAGGTTGACGCCTGGGCAAAAACCTCTCGCACTTGGGGATAGAATTGGGAAAAATCGGCTAACATCCCTATAGTTTGAGAACCCTGCCCTGGAAACATGAATGCTAGTTTATTCATCGAATCAGTATATTAACAGAGCGGAACCCCAGGTAAAGCCGCCGCCAAAGGCTTCAAGTAATAGAGTATCTCCCCGTTTGATTCGCCCATCACGGACCGCTATATCGAGGGCTAGTGGGACTGAAGCAGCGGAAGTATTGCCATGGGTATCAACAGTAACGACGACCCGTTCCATAGGAAGATTCAATTTCTTAGCGGTAGCAGCAATGATCCGGATATTGGCTTGGTGGGGAATAAGCCAATCAATTTCCTGCTGACTCATATGGTTAGCTGCTAACGTCTCCTCAACCATGCGCTCTAGAGTACGAACCGCTATCTTGAAGACTTCATTTCCTTTCATCTGAATGAAAGCCTCTCCCTGCTTCACTCGTTCGTAAGCCTCGGAAATGCCCGCAGGCACTGTCAATAGCTGATGGTAGCTGCCATCAGCATGAAGATGGGTTGAAAGAATTCCTGGTTCCGGGCTAGCCTGAAGTACTACCGCCCCAGCCCCATCACCAAACAGCACACAAGTGGTGCGATCATTCCAATCGATGATGCGAGATAAGGTTTCGGTACCCACAACTAAGGCGGTTCGGGCGCTACCAGTACGAATAAATTTCTCGGCTACGCTCAAGGCATAAACAAAGCCGGTACAAACAGCTTGAATATCAAAAGCAGCAGAATCATGAATATCTAACCGCTGTTGAAGTAGACAGGCCGTGCTGGGAAAAATTCGATCAGGCGTGGTAGTTGCCACGATAATAAGATCAATCTCTTGAGGTGCAATGGCTGCCGCTTCTATAGCTTTCCAAGCTGCTAATTCGGCAAGATCACAAGCGGTTTGATCAGGTTCTGCCACATGCCGCTCTTTAATTCCAGTTCGTTCCCAGATCCATCGATCAGAGGTATCCACCAAGCGCTCTAAATCAGCGTTGGTGAGTACTCTTTCTGGAAGAAACCCTCCGGTTCCTATGATACGAGCATAGCTCAAACCACTTGTCCTTCCGATAACCATGGCTCTAAATGGGCACTGATATGTTGGGGCACATCTTTACGTGCCTCAATCACAGCAATGCGAATGGCATGGGCAAAGGCCGTTATATCCGCTCCTCCATGACTTTTAATAACCACCCCATTAAGTCCTAGTAAGTTAGCTCCATTATAACGCCGGGGGTCCATTCGCTGGTGGAAAGCTTTGAGCACCGGTAAAGCAAGAAAGCCTGCAAAGCGAGTAAGATAATTGCGTTGGAATGACTCCCGGAGATAATGGCGTACCATTCGAGCGACCCCTTCGCTGGATTTCAACGCCACGTTACCCACGAAACCATCGCAGACAACCACATCAACACAACCTTCGTAGACATCATTTCCTTCTACAAACCCCACATAGTTCAAATGACTCTGGGAAAGCATGCGGCCTGCCTCCTTGATCCGCTCATTCCCTTTTATAATTTCCGAGCCGATATTTAGCAACCCTACCGAAGGTTCTTTAATATTATCAATAGCACTGGCCAATACCGATCCCATCAAGGCAAATTGGTACAAATTCTGAGCGCTTGAATCTACATTAGCGCCTAAGTCTAGCATATAGCAGTGTCCCCGGATGGTGGGCAAAGCTGAAACAATCGCTGGTCGATCAATCCCCGGTAAAGTCTTGAGCACAAAGCGAGCAATGGCCATCAAGGCACCAGTATTACCAGCACTTACGCAGGCATCAGCCTTTCTGCTCTTAACCAAATTAATAGCTATTCGCATGGAGGAATCTTTTTTGGCCCGTAAAGCTTGCGAAGGTGCTTCATCCATTTCAACTTTCTGCGAGGCATGCTGGATAGTCAAACGTGTTCCCAATTCTCCCCGATGTATCGCCACTAAACCATTTAATAGATCTCGATCACCGATTAGAATTAACTTTACATTAATCATTTCGGCAAGCACTTTAAGTGCGGCAGGAACAACTACCTGGGGGCCATGATCGCCCCCCATTGCATCTAGCGCGATGGTAACACTCAACCCTAAAACGCCCTTATTCGTTTTCTTCTTCGTTTTCGTCTTTACTGAAAATAACCTTTTTTCCCCGGTAGTAGCCATCCGGTGTAACGTGGTGCCGACGATGAGTCTCTCCAGAGGAAAAATCCACAGAAAAAGTCGGCTTCTTTAACACATCGTGAGCGCGGCGCATACCTCGTTTAGAAGGGGTTTTTTTATTTTGCTGAACAGCCATGTTAATACTCCTTAAGTCTAGGCTAATAAATATGTGCAGCCTCTATCCTTTAGTTTCGATATCTTTAAGAACATAAAAGGGATTCGGTTTATTCTGATCCGGGATTGCTATCTCAGAACACTCACCAGGCGGATGGCTAACTGCGATTGGTAGCGCCAAAAGCAATTCTTCTTCTACCAAGCGCCATAGAGATGCGGTTTCTTCTGGTTTTACGATCCACTGCTCATAATTCTCATGCCAATAATAAATTTCTGTTTCACTTACCATTAACTCAAGCTGTATCTGAGTATCAATTACAATATCTACTGGCTGCAAACACCGTTGGCAGGTCAATCGTAACCGCGCTTTGACGTGCCCTTGAACAAAACAGCGGCTTTCTCTATAACAGCTAAACGATAGCTCAGCCTCGGCAAATCCTTCTTTATCTAAAAGTTCTGATCCTAATCGTGGTATACAGGTAAACGGTACCTGTCCTTGAATCCGTTGACCTGATTGAGCCAATTGCCAAGGTGATACGTGATCCAATAAATTCATTGGCATAGATGAAACGGCGGATTGTAACGGGCGATGGGATTACTGTCAAAATTTGAATAAATTAGTGATTTAGCTATGCTGTATTGTAGAGTTCAATAATATTCATATCGCGCTCTTCCTGATCCAACTTAGCATTATCCGAACGTTGATTTTCTAATTTCTTTAGATATTCAGTATTGACATCGCCCGTTACATAATCGCCCGTAAAACAAGAAACATCAAAACATGTTAGGGCAGGATTACGCTTTCGAACCGCATCGATAAGATCGGACAAATCCTGGTAGATGAGCCAATCTGCTCCAAGAATATCGGCAATTTCTTGCTCGGTACGATCATGGGCAACCAATTCATTTGCTGCGGGCATATCAATCCCATAAACATTAGGGTAGCGTACAGGAGGTGAAGCCGAAGCAAAATAAACTTTGCGGGCGCCTGCATCTCGTGCCATTTGGATAATTTGCCGAGAAGTTGTTCCACGCACAATAGAATCGTCTATAAGCAGCACATTTTTACCCTTAAATTCCAGATCGATAGGATTAAGTTTCTGGCGAACTGATTTTTTTCGCTCTTTTTGCCCCGGCATAATAAATGTCCGGCCAATGTAACGATTCTTAATGAATCCTTCTCGATATACAATTCCTAGCATGTAGGCTAGCTGTAAGGCTGCGCTGCGACTAGTATCAGGGATTGGAATTACAACATCAATATCGTGATTTGGGCGTTCTCGCAGTATTTTCTGAGCAAGCTTTTCTCCCATTCGCATTCGAGATTTATGCACTGAAACATCATCAATCATCGAATCAGGCCGGGCGAGATAAACATACTCAAAAATGCAGGGTGAATACATCGAATTATCAATACACTGCTGGGCGTGAAAATCACCTTTCGTATCAATGAAAATAGCTTCCCCTGGTGCCACATCACGAACCAATTCATACCCTAATGCATCAATTGCAACACTTTCGGAAGCAACGATATATTCTGTTTTAGACAACCTTTCACGTTTGCCAAAAACTAGAGGGCGGATTCCGTAAGGATCTCGAAAAGCCAATATACCATAACCCGCAATCATTGCTATAACCGCATATGCGCCGCGACAACGTTGATGTACCTGACTAACCGCGGTAAATAAATCACTGGGGATCATCCGCATTTTGTTTAACTGCTGCAATTCATGGGCAAGCACATTAAGCAATATTTCCGAGTCAGAGTTGGTATTAATATGCCTCCTGTCCGCCCGAAAGAGAGCCCATTTCAACTCTTCCGAATTTGTCAAATTACCATTATGGGCAAAAGTAATACCATAGGGGGAATTCACATAAAAAGGCTGGGCTTCAGCTGAAGAGGAGCAACCTGCTGTGGGATAACGAACGTGACCCATTCCCATTCTGCCTTTAAGCATTAACATGTGGCGGGTATGAAAAACGTCTTTGACTAGACCATTATCCTTACGCAAATATAATCGCCCATTATCATAGGTTACGATTCCTGCGGCGTCTTGTCCTCGATGCTGCAATACTGTCAAACCATCATACAAAGATTGATTGACTTCTTCGTTAGCCACAATGCCAATGATGCCGCACATCTTGCCTATCCTCTCACGTATGGATCATTTAAAATTGGATATGTCCAGCAATATCAGGAGGCATAAAGCTACGTACCCAAAGAGCAAGTCCTTGAAAATAATTAAGCAATTGCGAATTTCGCCACCATGGATCCTGGGGCATAGGGGTCATTCCTGCTAAAATCACCAATACTGTTATAATAGCTACACCGCGTACAATACCGAAGGCAAGCCCAAAAATTCTATCTGTACCCGTTAGCCCTGTTGTATGCACCAACTTGACAATGAGATAATTTACGATCGCAGCCAATAACAAAGTGGCTAGCAAGAGGAGAAGAAAAGCAATTGCTAACCGTAGTGAAGGTGGAACCATGATTAAATCAGCAAGCCATTCAGCCGTTTGAGGCGAGAAATTTAAGCCGATCCAGAAAGCCATTACCCAAGCTATTAAAGATAAAGTCTCTTTGAAAAATCCCCTTGCTAAACTGAAAAGCCCCGATAGAAAAATAATTCCAATAATTATATAATCTACCCAGATCAATAGCCTATCCTTATCGTAGGGAAATTTACTATACCTACTTTAACCATCAGAGGGTGAAATAACAAAAGCTTTGGTTTGCAACCGACGCTCTAACTCCTGCTTGATCTCTTTGGCACGTATTCCATCTTTTTCTGGACCCACTCGAACCTTATAAATCGTTTCCCCCCCTTTTTTTGCTGTTTCTATAAAGGCTTTATAGCCAAAGGAGGTTACATCGCGATGTATCCGTAGTGCGTTTTCACGATGGCCGAAACTACCTATTTGAATGAACCATTTTGTCTCTTTTGAGGATGATGCAGAAGACTGTTCTTCCTTCGCAGAAACAACACTTGGCAGCTTTTTTCCATCCTGAGTTGGTAATTTTTTAACGGTAGAGGTGAAAGTAGACTTTTCCAATTCTGAGGAAAGATTATCGCCCCCCTCAGAATCTTTATATTCAGGAAGAATCTCGGTAGATTCTCCAAGCAATACAGGAATTATAATTATTCCCACCCCAATTAGCACAGACGCCCCGATCAGCCTTTGTTTTAGATTCTTATTTAGCACCGCTTAATACATACTTAGTGGGTTCTTACTAATGCTGATTTTCCTCGGCGTCCGATAGTTTCCCCTTTTTTATTTACAATCGGTTCATCATTGCTCTTTTTCTCTTCGGGCATGCGCTGCAAGGCAATAGTAAAGACATCTTCAACCCATTTAATAGGGCGAATATCAAGATTCTGGGTGATGTTTTTTGGGATTTCAGCTAAATCTTTACAATTCTCTTCTGGAATGAGCACAATTTCAATGCCGCCCCGTAAGGCCGCGAGCAGCTTCTCCTTTACTCCACCAATGGGAAGTACCTCTCCTCGCAGAGTAATCTCCCCCGTCATTGCCACATTGGCTCGTACAGGAATATCAGTCAGGGCTGAAACTAACGCTGTGCACATGCCGATTCCTGCGCTTGGACCGTCTTTGGGAATCGCACCTTCTGGTACATGGACATGGATATCATAATTTTGATAAAAATTGGGATCAATACCTAGCCATTCAGCTCTATGACGTACCACTGTAGTTGCCGCTTGGATTGATTCTTGCATAACCTCACCTAATTGTCCGGTATAGGTCGCCTTTCCCTTGCCAGGTATTACTGCCGACTCGATCGTAAGCAAATCCCCGCCTACCTCTGTCCAGGCTAATCCTGTCACTTGACCTACTCGATCTTGTTCATCAGCCCGCCCAAAACGGTATTGTTTTACTCCTAAAAAAGTATCTAAATTACGAGCGCTTACGGCAATTTTTTTAACATTTGGCTTTAATTGAATCCGCTTCACTACTTTACGGCAAATCTTAGAAATCTCTCGCTCTAAGTTCCGGACGCCAGCTTCCCTTGTGTAGTAACGAATAATATCCTTTACTGCGCCTTCAGACAGGTTAATTTCTCCCTTCCTAAGGCCATTAGCCTTAGTTGACTTTGGAACAAGATAACGGGTAGCAATATTGATTTTCTCATCTTCCGTATAACCCGAGATCCGAATAACTTCCATCCTATCAAGCAAAGGTCCCGGAATATTTAAAGTATTCGCAGTAGTCACAAACATGATTTCTGAGAGATCATAATCCACCTCTAGGTAATGATCATTAAAGGTGTTGTTCTGCTCAGGATCTAGAACTTCTAATAGTGCCGACGCAGGATCACCACGAAAATCCATTGCCATCTTGTCAACTTCATCCAGAAGAAATAAGGGATTTCGGGTGCCATTTTTAGCTAAGTTTTGGATAATCTTGCCAGGCATCGAGCCAATATAAGTGCGGCGATGTCCTCGGATTTCAGCTTCATCACGGACGCCCCCCAAAGACATACGAACAAATTTGCGGTTGGTTGCTCGAGCAATGGAGCGCGCGATAGAGGTTTTTCCTACCCCGGGAGGACCCACCAAGCATAATATAGGTCCTTTAAGCTGCTTTACCCGTTGCTGTACAGCTAGGTATTCAAGGATTCGCTCCTTCACCTTTTCTAAGCCGTAATGATCATCTTCAAGCACCGCCTCTGCCTTAGTCAAATTTAAACGAACTCGATTTCTTTTTTTCCAAGGCACGCTTACCAACCAATCGATATAGTTGCGTACTACCGTCGCTTCGGCGGACATGGGTGACATCAACTGCAACTTATTCAGCTCCACCACAGCTTTAGCCTTGGCTTCCTTCGACATGCCTGCTTTTTCAATCTTATTAGTAAGTTCTTCGATTTCATTAGGCACATCTTCAAGCTCACTTAATTCCTTTTGAATAGCCTTCGCTTGCTCATTTAAATAATATTCACGTTGGCTTTTCTCCATTTGCCGCTTAACACGTCCACGAATACGTTTCTCTACTTGGAGAATATCAATTTCTGATTCCAGAAGACCTAATAAGTGCTCTAAGCGTTCTCGAACGTTATTAATTTCTAGAACAGCCTGCTTTTCCTCTATTTTAAGTGCCATATGGGCAGCAATGGTATCCGCCAGACGGCCTGAATCATCAATACTTGAAAGCGAAGATAGAATTTCAGGCGGCACTTTTTTGTTAAGCTTAACGTATTGCTCAAACTGGTTAAGCAAAGAGCGGGTAAGTATTTCTGTTTCTCGATTATCCTCTCCAACATTTTTATAATGAAATAATTGTGCGCAAAAATAATCTTCCGTACCGATATACTGATTAATCTGAGCTCTCTCACTGCCTTCCACGAGCACTTTTACCGTTCCATCGGGAAGTTTAAGCAGTTGTAATATATTAGCTAGTGTTCCGATACCGTAAATATCCTCAAGCTGAGGATCATCCTGGACAGGGTTCTTCTGGGCCACCAACAATATTTGTTGATTGGCCTCAATTGCCGCCTCAAGTGCTCTAATAGATTTTTCACGTCCCACGAAAAGGGGAATAACCATATAGGGGTAAACAACGACATCACGCAACGGTAACACCGGGGTAGAAATCCCTCTGGCTTTAACTGCATTGGTCTTCGTGCCGTCTTTCTCCATGCTGGAAAACCTCAATGTATTTGAAAGTAGACTAAAGCTAGCTGCTTCAACTCGCGGTATCTAGGTACAAGAAACGAACTTCTGCCGATAGTAAGGCTTACCTAAACAAGAAGGAGTCCCTTCACTTATATGGGGGTGTATCTCATAAAATCAACTGGCTATAACGAAGCCATCATGAAACAAACATCCCAAGGCTCTTACGCCAGGGTTATTAATCCGAAGCCGCTTTAGTTTCCTGATTTTCATAGATTAATAACGGCTCCGCTTCTCCTTTAACCACACTTTCATCAATCACCACTTTACTAACATGGTCCATTGATGGGAGATCGTACATCGTATCGAGCAGGACGTTTTCAAGGATGGAACGCAATCCTCGGGCACCGGTTTTAAGCTCCATTGCCTTAGTTGCAACTGCCCGCAACGCATCTTCGCGAAACTCAACCTTGCAGTTTTCCATTTCAAACAAGCGGGCAAATTGCTTGGTAAGAGCATTCTTGGGTTCTCTAAGAATACGGATAAGTGCAGCCTCATCTAGTTCATCCAGAGTTGCAACCACTGGCATACGCCCTACAAATTCAGGAATCAGGCCATACTTAATAAGGTCTTCCGGCTCCACGGCCTGCAAAACCTCCCCCATACTCCGCTTATCTTCAACACTCTTAACCTCAGCAGAGAAACCGATACCTCCTTTCTTGGAGCGATCCCGGATAATTTTCTCAAGGCCGGCAAAAGCGCCGCCACAAATAAAAAGAATATTAGCTGTATTGACCTGTAGGAATTCTTGCTGCGGATGTTTTCGCCCCCCCTGAGGCGGCACCGAGGCTATCGTTCCTTCGATCAATTTAAGCAAAGCTTGCTGTACGCCTTCACCAGAGACATCGCGAGTAATAGATGGATTATCAGACTTACGAGAAATCTTATCTATTTCATCAACATACACAATGCCTGTTTGGGCTTTTTCAACATCATAATCGCATTTTTGCAGCAGTTTCTGGATAATATTCTCCACATCTTCGCCAACATAGCCTGCCTCGGTCAAGGTGGTAGCATCAGCAATAGTAAATGGAACATCCAATAAGCGCGCTAGCGTCTCCGCAAGCAGGGTCTTACCACTGCCCGTAGGCCCGATAAGTAAAATATTACTTTTTGATAACTCAACGTCATCGTTCTTTTTGCCTAACTGAAGGCGTTTGTAGTGATTGTAAACAGCTACCGATAGTACTTTTTTAGCATGATTTTGACCAATAACATACTGGTTCAGGATATCCCTAATTTCATGGGGTGTAGGGAGATGGCTGCTCTTGCCGGAGGAGAGCCTATCCTGCATTTCCTCGCGAATGATGTCATTGCAAAGCTCGACACATTCATCGCAGATGAAAACAGAGGGGCCCGCAATGAGTTTTCGCACCTCGTGCTGGCTTTTACCGCAAAAAGAGCAGTAAAGCAATCTATCATCATCACCTCTACGGGGCTTGTCGTTATTCATGACTTATCTTTCCTGCAAAATTCTCAGGTAAACAAGTGGCTTCAACCTGTTATTTCTATTAGAGAGCCAGTTAAGTTTCGTGGTTCCCTCACAACTAAGTTTCCTAAAGCGATATTTCAGCACGTTGCTTAAGCACTGAGTCAACTAACCCATAAGCCAATGATTCAGTTGCACTCATAAAATAGTCGCGATCGGTATCATGTTGAATTTTTTCAATCGGCTGACCGGTATGCTTAGCAAGAATATGATTTAAACGCTCCCGAACCAGCAGAATCTCCCGCGCATGAATGTCAATGTCCGTGGCTTGCCCTTGGAATCCACCTAAAGGTTGGTGAATGAGAAGCCGTGAATGGGGCAAGCAATGGCGTTTTCCCCCCGCTCCCCCTGCTAACAACACTGCTCCCATACTAGCCGCTTGCCCAACGCAAAGAGTGCTTACATCAGGTTTAATAAATTGCATCGTATCATAAATGGATAGTCCAGCGGTTACCGATCCCCCTGGAGAATTAATATAAAGATGAATATCTTTGTCAGGATTCTCAGATTCTAGAAAAAGCAATTGGGCAACAACCAAATTCGCCATATGATCTTCAACTGGCCCCACCAAGAATACTACTCGCTCCTTAAGTAGCCGGGAATAGATATCATAAGCGCGTTCCCCGCGAGCTGTTTGCTCCACGACCATGGGAACTAACGTATTGAGGCTATCGATCATACAATTTCTACCTTTAAGTTTTCATTAACCACTTCGTTAATCCTGAACCTTCTCCTTGGCCGAGGAAATCTGAGGATTTACTACCTCTTCGAAACTCATTGATTTATCTAAAACTTCAACCTGATCCAGTACCCAATCTATGATCTGAGTTTCCATAACGGCGTTTTCAATCTCTGAAAGGCGTTCTCGATCACTAAATATCCATCGAGAAAACTCCTCTGGGTCCTCATAACTTGCTGCAAGCTCTGTGACTCTTTGCTTTATTTTATCCTGATCCGCCTTAATTTCTTGCTTTTCTAAGATAGTACTAAAAATTAATCTTAGAGCCACCCGTCTACGCGCCTGTTCCACGAATGGCGATTCATCCAAAGAAATTTCTTGCGGGTTAACCCCCTGTTTAGCTAAATTATTTTTAGCTTGTTCAAGCAAAATGCTTGTTTCCTCCTTCACCAAGGATATTGGCAAAGTGGTAGGATTAGCAACTAATAGGCCATCCATAATTTGCTCTCTTACGCGATCACGAACGGCTTGTTCCAAGTTTCGCGTCATTGAAGCCTTAATTTCCTGGCGTAGGGCCGCTACTCCCCCCTCCTTAACACCGAGCTTCTCTGCAAAATCCTCATTAATCTCGGGTAACCGAGGCGCTGTCACGGAAATAACTTTCACTGCAAAACTCGCTTTTTTACCTGCTAATTCCTGGTTGCCATAGTGTTCAGGAAAAGTGATCTCAAAAGTAAGTTCTTGACCCTTGTTAACGCCTATTAAGTGTTCTTCAAATTCCTTGAGAGTTGTTCCTTTACCCAAAATAACAAAAAAATTCTCTTTGCTTCCGCCTGGAAAAGGTTTCCCTTCAATACTCCCATGATAAGTAATGGTTACCCCATCCGCTTCTTGAGCTGGACGTTCCATTGGTTCCCATTCTATATGCTGTTCCTGTAGCTTCTTTAAAACCCCCTCGATATCCTTATCGGTAACTTCAGCCCGTGGCTGTTTGATCTTAATTCCCTCAAGCTTAACAGACTCAATCTCTGGTAATACTTCGAAGGTTACGGTATAGGCAAAAGATTCGCCTGCTTCTAGCTGAGGTGGTTCAATCTGCGGCATTCCAGCAGGCCGCAAAGATTCCTGTTTGATTGCGTCACGAAAACTATCCCGAACAAATTCATCCGATACTTCTTGGCGTACAGCTGAACCATACCGGCGTTCTACCACCTTATAAGGAACTTTGCCAGGACGGAAACCATCCATTTTTATCCTTGGAACCATGGAACGTAGACGTTCTTGCACCTTACTCTCAAAATCACTCCCCGGCAATGTGATGGTCAAGCGCCGTTCTAGTTCGCCGGTCGCTTCTACCGTGACCTGCATAAATATATTACCTCAAACTATTTGTAGTGGTTTAATTACGCTTATAAAGAAGCATAGCAAAGCAGTTAATGGTGCGAAAGGAGAGACTCGAACTCTCACGGGATTCCCCCACTGGTACCTAAAACCAGCGCGTCTACCGATTCCGCCACTTTCGCGCAATGCCTAATGATTAACAGGCATTATTAGCACATATATAACATATTTTTTAAAGAAAAATAGCTTATAATATACTATATAGGTTTTGAGAGCTCCATACTAATCTTTGAGAGGGGGTATTAAAGAGAAGGTGATGCCTGCGTAAAATTTGGCAACTTCTCTAAAAACCAACGCTGCGACTCTTCTTCATACCACCAACCCTGCTGATCATTAAGAGTCCGGATAACGTTATCGTCCGGGTAATAGTAATTAAACTTGATAGTGACTTTAGCCGTTAGTCCATCTTCCGATAACTGCCGCCTACGAACCTCATACCTAGTTATCCGAGCACTGTTCAAGAATTCCCGGGAAACAGGCTTAGGTTGCCCATTTCGAGGCCGTACTAAAGTATCTAAAATTTCATAATGTTGCCAACGTATACCGGAAGCATAAGACTGAATCGCATCTTCCAGAGTAATAAGGCGATCCTTCGTAAACCCGCTGCTGACACACCCAGCAAACAAGCCTATTCCTAAAAACAAAACTTTCAATCCTGGAAAAAAGGAAGGCTTTCCCAGAACCTTCTCTTCCTGGTTTCGGTATAAAGAATTACATACTCCCATTGTATGTCTCCCCGTGCATGTAGTTCCCTAAGATACAGACGTTTTTTAAACTTACGCTTTTCTTTGGGCGGGGCGAATAGCGATAGATCTGCTTGAGTTTCTTCTAAAACACTGCAAATCTTTTGAGATTCCTCGTTATTTTCAATACAGTCCTTGATGATCAATCGGATTCCAAGCCCAGTAAGTGCATAAGAAGAAGAATGATTTAAAATCTCTCCAACCAGCTCTTGGCCGACGCCAGGTCTGGGTTGAAACTCAATCGCAATAAATTCCACCTGCTCGATAGGAATAAGATTTCTAACTTTCTTAGTTTTTTCTTCCTCAGGTTGAGAGACAAAAAATCCAATTAAAGTCAATAAGATAATGCCTCCTAATGTCTGGAGGCGAAATTTAGCCGGGACTAGAAAAATAAGAAAAAGAGCGAGCAGGAATAACCAAACCATTAGCGGTCTCATAAGCATAATAAATCGACACGCTTCTCAGCTAAAAATAAAAATTAATAAATGAACCTGACCTTAAAGTCGGTTATACAGGAGAATTCTAAAATGATCTAAGGCTAAAAAGCAGTGCCACGGAAAAACTTTCAAATAGCTTATTTGCGGGAATATAGTTTTTCCCCTTGTCCTGCACAATCGTTACTATTTCATCAGTCAATACATTAGTGAATTTTTTGTGCCCATTGACTTCCGGGATTTCCACCCAAGTCCCTTTCCACAGCGACTCACCAAGTGGCAACCCATCCCCGTTGCTGCCTAAAAGCGCAAACCACCGGGGAGTGATAGAAAGTACTATTTTATCCTGATGTCTTCTTGCGAATGCGCAAAGATGCTCTGCTTTGGTTCCCTGAACAGACAGCGAAGTATAGTCCCCCTTTTCAAAAAGCAAGGGAAACTTAGCACGAAAAGATAGGGTTTTCCAAGTCAGATAAAGCTTTACCAGGCTATCTTCTTTCGTTCTCAGCAGTTCGTAAGTATGAGATTTCAAAGGCTGTTTTGAGTGAGTCAGCAGCATTAAATGCTGGAGCATTCGTTGCCTTAGCACAAAGTCCACAGGATGACGGTTATCGGGATCAACAAGCTGGAATTCCCAAAGTTCATTACCCTGATAAATATCTGGTACACCGGGAACGGTCAATTTTAATAAAAGCTGGGATAATCCATTCAATAAACCAAACCCTGCTACTCGCTTCTGAAAGGGTATGAAATCCAGTAAAAAAGGATTTTTTTCCAGGTTACCCAAAACATTACGTACAAAATGGACTACCGCTGTTTCGTACTCCACATCAGGATTTATCCAAGAAGTATGAACTTTAGCCTCTTTAATTGCTTTTAGCATATAGGCTTCAATGCGGCCTTGAAAATCGACTAATCCCTCCTCACTCATTCCAAGCAGAGGCCAAGTACCAAGCACTGTCTGGTAAAATAGATACTCGTCATTCCGGCTTGGAGCTCGAAATCCATTTAATCTGCGTACTTTTGAGCGGTTGATGCGTGTCCAGCGACTTAAGCGTTTACGCCATTCTCCTGGTATTTCAGAGAGTACATTGAGGCGAGCACGCACATCCTCACTGCGCTTACTGTCATGGGTCGAAGAAGTTACCATACCATAAGGCCAGCGTTGTGCCCTTTCTTGGTTAGCTCGATGAAAAGAAGAGAGAGAAACTCCAAAATTTCTCGGATCACTACCGACATCATTGAGGGAAACCAAATAATTATAGATATATAATGCGGTATCCTCAAGAGCCTTAGCCATAACTGGCCCCGTATATTGCTGGAATCGCATAACAAAGGAAATAATTTCCTCAGACAGCTCGCTCCTTAATGAAGTCTCCAATAAGAGGATAGCTTGGATAAAGTCCAAAATACTGATATCAGCAGCGGGACTCCTCTTTTTTGCTTGGGCCACTGCCCATTGGACAAAACGCTTATCTTCTTCCGAAACCTGATTTCTAGCCACGTAGGTACGATAAACAGGAAAACAAGCAACCACTTCTGTTAATGCTTCACGTAGTCCATTTAGAGTAAAATCCCGGGTATGTCGATCCTTTTGAGCAATGCTATTAAGCCTATTGGCAAGTACCGTAAGTTCACTGGAAAGCTGGACCCGAATGATGATTTTTTTACGCTCGTAGAGTAATTGATCGAAATCCCAGGAATGACCGATAAAACGACTATAGAGTTGTTCAAACTCTTTTTGGGAAGAAGGGTATATAAATAATCCGTTATTAAGGGAGGAAAATTCATAACCACTAGTGCCACAAACAGGCCAGTTTTCAGGGAGATATTCATAACTAGCCAAGATTTTCTCAATAACTAAATAGTAATTAGGCTTAGAAGTTTTATGGGGGAAGTTATTTTCCTTATCTTCATCTTCACCTTTTATTTCTGTAATTTTCTGATTGAGGTGCTGATAATAGCGAAGAGGATCGTAAAGTCCATCAGGATGATCGATCCTCAACCCGTCTACTTCCCCTTTTTTGACCAGCTCTAAAATAAACCGATGAGTAGTTTCGAATACCGCTTGGTTTTCCATCCGCAGGCCAGCTAAATCATTGATATCAAAAAAGCGGCGATAGTTAATTTCATCGGCAGCGACTCGCCAATAGGCAAGTCGGTAGGCCTGTCGCTCTAATAAATGGTGCAGCCGATCAAAACTCTCCGGTTGCTCGGCCACGCCATTGAAAGCCGCCACAGTATCCAGCACAAAGGCTCCAATAGCAGGATATTTTCGGCAAGATTCTGCCAAGCGTCGTTTGTAAATGGCACAGTCTCGGAGACGTTCAACTCGCTTCTCGGCGTTAGTGTCATGGCGAGAGGGAAGGTGCTGAAAAGCCGTGATAAGACTTTGATATTCGAGAAAAGATACTTCTTCTTCTGAGAAATGATCCGCTAGTCGTTCTACTTGATATCCCAGAATATCTGGATAAGTGTTTGGATCAATAGGAAACCGGTGATGATAAAAGTAAAGGCTAAATTCTCCCCGCTCGAGATCAAAGGCGAGCGCTAGTTCACCTTTTTCAAGTACCTTGCCATAGTGATCTCCAAGCAAGGGCAATAATACTTTGCCCCGCAATTCTTCTTTTATGGGACGCCAATCAATATCAAAATAACCAGCATATTCGGAAGCAGGTCCATGTTCCAGCACATCAAGCCACCAGACATTATCATTGCCACCCACCCCCATATGATTAGGCACGATGTCAAGAATTTGCCCCATTCCATGGTGGCGCAGGGCCGAGATCCAAGAGGAGAACGTTTCCTCATCGCCGATTTCTGGATTAAGCGCATTATGATCGACGATATCATAGCCGTGCGGGCTTCCTGAGCGGGCTTTGAGATAGGGGGACGCATAGCAGTGACTCACGCCCAATTTATGAAGATAGGGAACAACCGCCTCAGCATCAGTAAAGGTAAATTGACCGTTAAATTGCAGCCGGTATGTAGCACGAGGTATTTTGATGACCTTACTCCCTTGGTTATAATAAGCCTTTTATCTTATATATGATGGAAAATTAGCCACCTCAATCACTGGAATTCTCTTTGAGAAACCAAATTACCGTCTTAGGGGGCAGATTTTTGTGGATAAGTATCCTATTTAAATCTGAAAAGGTGGTAAAAAGTACTTCTCCGGAAGGGAGAGTCGATAAGAAAATAGAAATTTTTCCTAAGTTAGCTAATATTGTTAATTGTGCCCCATCGCCTAATTGCCACCGAACTTGTAGTGCCTGCTTACCTAAGGGTATATAACAACCGTTGTTTTTTCTCATAGCAGCTAGCCTGGGAATGATCCATTGGCGCCGTAGTTTTAGCAGATTTTGATGTAACTCAAACCATTCTTTCCCTTTTCCATTGGTTGCGTGAGTCCAGTTTAAAACAGCATTGTCAAAGGTCGCCTGAGCGGTAGGATCCGGAATTCGTTCTTGGGCCGCTGGATTATTGAATTCAGGAAAATGGGCGAATTCCCTTCGCCGACCCTCCCGAACACTTGCAGCCAAATCCTCACTAAAATCGCAAAAAAAAGGAAAGGGTTGAGTTGATCCCCACTCCTGGCCCATAAATAAAAGGGGCGGGAAAGGAGAGAGCAATAGCAACGCGGTTAATGCCTTCACTTCTTCAGGTGTTATTAAAGCCGTTATTCGCTCACCGAAAGCCCTGTTACCCACTTGATCGTGGTTTTGAAAGAAGGTTACAAAAGCGCTTGGCGGTAAAATCTTGCTAGGCTCGCCACGGGGTTTGCCTTCCCTGTAAGGAGAATGTTGCCCTTGATAACCAAAACCTTCGCTCAAACAACGGCCTAGATGAGCAATAGGCTGATCGGCATAGTCTAAGTAATAACCTGTAGTTTCCTGAGTGGTGAGTACATGCAAGGCATGGTGGATATCATCATTCCATTGCGCAGTGTACCAACGGGGTTGTCCGTTAGGCTTCCGGGTAAGGTAACGGGCTATATTATTATCATTTTCTAGCACCAGATGTATACGCCGCCTGGAATCTAGATGGCAGAAAATCGTCTCTGCCAACTCTTCAAGAATATGGAACTTAGAATCATCTTGAATCGCATGAACCGCATCCAACCGAAGGCCATCAAATTGGTATTCCTCCAGCCAGAAGAGAGCATTATGGATAAAAAACTGCCGGACCCAATGGGCATTCTTCCCATCAAAATTGATAGCTGCCCCCCATGGAGTTTGGTGGCGTTCTGTAAAAAAGTCTGGGGCATATTGATGGAGATAGTTGCCTTCCGGACCGAAATGATTATACACCACGTCTAAAAATATCATTAATCCACAAGCATGGGCAGCTTGCACAAGGGATTTGAGATCGTGGGGCCGACCATAACGGCTATCTGGTGCAAACAAGGAAACACCATCGTAACCCCAATTCCAACGGCCAGGGAAATCGGCAACCGGCATCAGTTCCAATGCGGTTACCCCTAATTTTGCTAGATGCTCCAGGTGACTCTCCAATCCTCGAAAAGTACCCTCTGGGGTAAAAGTTCCTACATGGATTTCATAAATAACGGCCTCTTCCCAAGGTCGTCCATTCCATCCCTCTTCCTGCCATTTAAAAGTAGCTGGATCAACCACCTCGCTGGGACCGTGGATATCTTGGGGCTGAAATCGAGAAGCGGGATCAGGAACCCGCATCCCACCATTGATCTGATAGCAGTATAAACTGCCCGGACCAGCCTCTTTAGTTTCTAGCTCAAACCAACCCTCTTCTTTAGGAGTCATAGCTAAGGGGACTACTTCTAGCGTATCCTCCAAGCATAACTCCACTTGCTTAGCGGCAGGCGCCCATAACCGAAAACGCACGGTACCTTTTTCTGTCACTTCAGCGCCAAAAGGCATACCATGGCAGTGCTGCATATTTTATAATACCTTTTTTGAAATTCCGCTTAGTTAAACTATAGTTTATAAAAACGCAAACGTATCACAATCTTGAAAGGAATATTGGTTGCCTGTATTATTGAAAGAGATATAATATAAATCTTGTAATAGATGATTATGAAGCTAGGAACGGACATTGATGAGATTAAATTACCCCAATAACTGGCGTGACAACCGGAGCACCAGAAGGCTTCCCGCTTAGATGCCTTCAGCGGTTATCCCTTCCGGACATAGCTACCCGGCAGTGCCAACGGCGAAACCATTTTAAAGTGGTTTCAGAATAAGACGGTTTCTCCCAGATTCTCTTATCGCGCCAGCGGATAAAACAGGTTGCTCCAATGCCCTCAACCTGGTGGCAAATCACGCCACAGTGCGCCCGTACGCATGATCCAAAAAACGGCGTTGCTGCCCCAACTGCCCTTGCGCCCGGGAAGGTGCAACTCGAGCAATGCCCATGTTTTGTCTGATATATCGTGTCTGCCTCGCGATTACACTATTTAGCTAGCTTGGGATGGGAGGGATTATCATAAAATGTTAATTAAGAATTTCTATGAATGCATCAGCTATCTTTTCATCGGCAGCAGCTACTGGGGCTAGTGTCATTCGAAATATATACAGCTTTTAATGCCCGAATGGTTTCTCCTGTTTAATTTCTTAATTACAGATAAGCCGAAAACAACCAAAAGAAACCATCCCGCAACCGAGTTAGAACAGAGCGCTGATCTAAATCCTCTAATCGCAGCACCCGCGCATCTTTCCAAGCATCATCAAAATAGTCATTAACAATCTCTGCTAGCTTGGTATCGAACAATTCTACGTCCATTTCGAAATTTAGCCTCAAACTGCGTGGATCAAGATTAGATGAGCCAGCAAGCACATAGTCATCGTCCACTATAAAAAGTTTACTATGGGCAAACGGTAAGGGCTTTAGGCTGATATGAACTCCCCACTGTAACAACTCCCACAACGAATGCTGAGTTGCCCAATCCACATAACGTAGATTAGACTGCTGAGGAAGCAGAACTTCCACAACAACCCCGCGCACAGCCGCGCCTTGGAGAGCACCTACCAACTCACGGTGGGGGAGAAAATAAGGTGTCATAATCCGAATTCGCCGACATGCTCCACCTACCAAACCAAGGAGAGTCATAGCTAACCGATCTAAACCCTCATCCGGCCCATCTTCAATTACCCGGGCAAACGAGTTACCCCTTTTCTCTCTATTACCAGCTGCTACCACAAGCATTTCACGCGTAGCGGCATACCAATCATGGGAAAAAACTTTGGCTAAACTAATCGCTGCTGGACCATATAATTCAAAATGTACATCCTCATGTGGATTATCGATCCGGGGAGAAGTAACAAAATGACGATTATCAATATTAAGACCTCCAAAAAAGGCATATTCAATATCGATGATTGCGATCTTGCGATGATTACGTAGATTAATGTGAAGCGATGGCGGCAATAGCCGTGGTGGCAGGAACTCAGCATATCGAATTCCCGTACCTTTCAGAGACCGCCGTAAACTATGTAGTGAATACCAGGCGCCAACACCATCCACCAAAACGCGCGTATCCACATTTCGTTCTACGGCATTTGTAAGGGCGGCGACAATTTCCATACCAATACCATCGCCAGAAAAAATATAACTGGAAATCCAAACTCGTACCCGTGCAGACTTAATGGCTTCAATGAGTCGTGGGTAAAAAGCATCGCCATTCTTAAGAAAACTTACGGCATTTCCTGCTATCAGCGGAGTTGCTGTTGTACGCCACCCTACATGTGCTAACGGATAAGTATTTACCTCCAGCGGGGGGGGTACTTGCGGTAGAAATATATCGCCTCGCTCGTAGCCGAAATAAGGCAACTTAGATTTCCAGCCGGTAACTTCCCGGGCACTGTGGCGGATACGGTTCACACCAAAAAAAAAATACAACACAGGACCCGCAATGGGAAATAAAACCGAAACACTAACCCAGCCTAGCGCAGCGCGATGATCTCGTTTAAATAATAGTGCATGCACAACCGCAAACGGCGCCACAATAAAATGAAAAAAAAGAACAATAAGCCCACCGAGCATATAGTCTAAATATAAGAGTGTATTTTTAAGTTTACTAAAGTTTGTATAGGAAAGAATTTTTAATTCTAAGGTAAATCTAACGTTTATGTTAGCAGGGGCAACAAGGAAAAGAAAAGCCCCCGAAGGGATATATCCCTTCGGGGGCTTTCATATAAGGCGCCTGGCAGTGACCTACTTTCACATGGGTAACCCCACACTATCATCGGCGCTGAGCAGTTTCACTTCCGAGTTCGGAATGGGATCGGGTGGGGCCTACTCGCTATGGCCACCAGGCAAAAAGGGGAAGTCTCGCTTTTTCAAGTCAGACAATAACCAACTTGCTTGGGTGTTATATGGTCAAGCCTCACGGGCCATTAGTACGGGTTAGCTTCACACATTACTGCGCTTCCACACCCCGCCTATCAACGTTGTCGTCTTCAACGACCCTTCAGGAACCTCGTAGGTTCAGGGAGATCTCATCTTAAGGAAGGCTTCCCGCTTAGATGCCTTCAGCGGTTATCCCTTCCGGACATAGCTACCCGGCAATGCCACTGGCGTGACAACCGGAACACCAGAGGTCCGTCCACTCCGGTCCTCTCGTACTAGGAGCAGCTCCTCTCAAATCTCCAACGCCTACGGCAGATAGGGACCGAACTGTCTCACGACGTTCTAAACCCAGCTCGCGTACCACTTTAAATGGCGAACAGCCATACCCTTGGGACCTGCTACAGCCCCAGGATGTGATGAGCCGACATCGAGGTGCCAAACACCGCCGTCGATATGAACTCTTGGGCGGTATCAGCCTGTTATCCCCGGAGTACCTTTTATCCGTTGAGCGATGGCCCTTCCACTAAGAACCACCGGATCACTAAGACCGGCTTTCGCCCCTGCTCGACCTGTCCGTCTCGCAGTCAGGCACCCTTTCGCCTTTGCACTCACTACGCGATTTCCGACCGCGCTGAGGGTACCTTCGCGCTCCTCCGTTACCCTTTAGGAGGAGACCGCCCCAGTCAAACTACCCACCATGCACTGTCCCCAACCCGGATAACGGGCCTAGGTTAGAACTCCAAACATGCCAGGGTGGTATTTCAAGGATGGCTCCACGCAATCTGGCGATCACGCTTCTCCGCCTCCCACCTATCCTACACAAGCAGGTTCAAAATCCAGTGCAAAGCTATAGTAAAGGTTCACGGGGTCTTTCCGTCTTGCCGCAGGTACACTGCATCTTCACAGCCAATTCAATTTCACTGAGTCTCGGGTGGAGACAGTGTGGCCATCGTTACGCCATTCGTGCAGGTCGGAACTTACCCGACAAGGAATTTCGCTACCTTAGGACCGTTATAGTTACGGCCGCCGTTTACCGGGGCTTCGTTCAAAGGCTTCGCCTTGCGGCTGACCTCATCACTTAACCTTCCGGCACCGGGCAGGCGTCACACCCTATACTTCCTCTTACGAGTTTGCAGAGTGCTGTGTTTTTAATAAACAGTCGCAGCCACCTGGTCACTGCAACCCCTTTCCGCTCCAGCCGCAAGGGCCTTCACCTACCGGGGGCACACCTTCTCCCGAAGTTACGGTGTTAATTTGCCGAGTTCCTTCACCCGAGTTCTCTCAAGCGCCTGAGGATTCTCACCCCACCCACCTGTGTCGGTTTCGAGTACGGTCCGCTATAACCTGATGCTTAGAGGCTTTTCCTGGAAGCCGGGCCTCAACCACTTCACCCCCTTTAAGGGGGCTCGTCATCACGCCTCGGAATAGGCGCTCCCGGTTTTTCCTAAGAGCGCTCCCTACACGCTTGAACCGGGACTTCCAACCCCCGGCCAGCCTAGCCTTCTCCGTCACCCCATCGCAGTTATAACGGGTACCGGAATATTAACCGGTTTCCCATCGACTACGCCTTTCGGCCTCGCCTTAGGGGCCGACTCACCCTGCGCCGATTAGCGTTGCGCAGGAACCCTTGGGCTTTCGGCGAGGGGGCCTCTCACCCCCTTTATCGTTACTCATGTCAGCATTCGCACTTCCGATACCTCCAGCATGCCTCCCGGCACACCTTCAACAGCCTACGGAACGCTCCCCTACCGCGCAAATCCCCTTAAAGAGAATTCGCACCCGTAGCTTCGGTATATCGCTTGAGCCCCGGTACATCTTCCGCGCAGGCCGACTCGACCAGTGAGCTATTACGCTTTCTTTAAAGGATGGCTGCTTCTAAGCCAACCTCCTGGCTGTCTTCGCCTTCCCACATCGTTTCCCACTTAGCGATAATTTTGGGACCTTAGCTGACGGTCTGGGCTGTTTCCCTTTCCACAACGGACCTTATCACCCGCTGTGTGTCTCCCATGATTGCACTTCCCGGTATTCGGAGTTTGCCTCGGTTTGGTAAGGCTAGACGCCCCCCTAGCCGAAACAGTGCTCTACCCCCAGGAGTGATTCATGAGGCGCTACCTAAATAGCTTTCGGGGAGAACCAGCTATCTCCGAGCTTGTTTAGCCTTTCACTCCTAACCACAGCTCATCCCCTGATTTTTCAACATCAGTGGGTTCGGGCCTCCAGTGGGAATTACCCCACCTTCACCCTGGCCATGGCTAGATCGCCCGGTTTCGGGTCTACTCCCAGCGACTATATTCGCCCTATTCAGACTCGGTTTCCCTTCGGCTCCCCTCTCTCGGTTAACCTTGCCACTGAAAGTAACTCGCTGACCCATTATACAAAAGGTACGCAGTCACACCCCTAAAGGTGCTCCCACTGCTTGTACGCATACGGTTTCAGATTCTCTTTCACT